>CAMBNE010000099.1 GCA_945868935.1 uncultured Clostridia bacterium | reverse complement strand
GCAGAACAGCCAAAACTGTTCTGTTACTACATTTATAATACAACAACATTATTAAAATGTCAATAACAATAACAAAAAACACATTCACAGATATTCTGCCGTCTTGTACACATACAAGGCGGTTTTGTTTTATCAACAGTGAATACAAGATGCCGTAACGTTATATCCTGCGTCAGACATAGAAAAATGTATTAACTCAGAGATACCGAGTCAAATTTAATTACCGATTTGGATAACGGACTAAAATACGGACTAAAATTTTCTCTTTTCGAAATAAAATACTTGACGAAAATTGAAAACTACGATATAATGCTATATTGCAAGGTTATATTTTGAAGGGAGGTTTTCACTTATGTTGAGAACATATCAGCCTAAGAAGCTCCACAGAAAAAAGGAGCACGGTTTCAGAAAGAGAATGGCTACATCTAACGGTAAGAAAGTTTTAGCAAGAAGAAGAGCTAAAGGCAGAAAAAGGTTGTCTTATTAAGAAAAGAGGCCACTTTATTCGGTGGTCTTTCTTTTTTAGAGTGCTCGACTGCCCGGTGGTGTAAAAATGAGTGAATATGTCACTTTGAAGGATAACAGGGATTTTTCCCGTCTGTACAAAAGGGGAAAATCCTTTGTAAGTCCTGTACTTGTAACTTATGTAATGAAAAATAAAAACAATAACCTGCGTTTCGGAATTACCACAGGCAAGAAGGTCGGCAAGGCTGTTAAACGCTCCAGAGCAAGGCGTGTTATCAGGGCAGCTTACTACGAACTCTATCCCGACATAAAGCAGGGATACGACTTTGTTTTTGTCGCAAGGGGCAAAACACCCTATGTTAAGTCGCAGACTGTTTTGGACGCTATGAAAAAGCAATTGAAAGCAGCAGATGTTTTAAGATGATTTTTTAAGGTAAAAAATGAAAAAAATACTGATTGCTCTGATTAAATTCTATCAGGCCGCCATATCTCCGCACCTGGGTGCTAACTGCAAGTACATTCCAACCTGCTCTCAGTACGGAATTGAGGCTATTGAGCGCTTTGGCGCACTAAAGGGCTTTGCACTTACGCTCTGGCGTATTCTGCGGTGCAACCCGTTTTCAAAGGGCGGCTATGACCCTGTTCCCGAAAAAAGGACAGGCAGGAGAAATTAGCAACACGCATATTGTATTTGCTGTGATTGCACATTTTACTCAAAAGTGAGGTAACAATATGCAAATCTTCGGATTTCTCGGAAGCTTGCTGGGCTACATACTCTGGGGAGCTTTCTATATTCTCAAGGATTTCGGTCTTTCTATTATCGTATTTACGCTCATTGTAAAGCTTATTCTGTTTCCGTTTTCCGTTAAACAGCAGAAGTCTATGGCAGGTACTGCAAGGCTTTCCAAAAAGCAGAAGGAGCTTCAGGAAAAGTACGCTAACAACAGGCAAAAGCTCCAGGAAGAAACAAGCAAGCTCTACGAAAAAGAGGGCGTAAAGCCTATGGGCGGCTGTCTTACAACACTTCTTCCTATGCTTGTAATTTTTGGTATTTTCTACGCAGTTGCCTATCCGCTCACCAACACTCTTCACTTAAACAGCGAGGACGTTAACAATGCGCTTTCCTACATCAACACAATTCCCGGATATGCTGCAAGCGTAAATCCCACTTATCAGGAAATCAGCCTGCTTAAAATTTTCCCCAACATTATGAATACCGAGGCTATTCAGGGCATTTTTAATTCTACGGAGATTTCAACAATTGAAATGTTCATCGGCGGCTTTAAGCCGTTCGGAGTAGATTTGCTTGCTATTCCGAATGAATTCGGTCTTTTCTCGTGGTATACTCTTTTCCCTGTATTCTGCTTTGCGTCAAATGTCGGCTCACAGCTTGTTATGACAAGAATAAATAAGAATCAGATGGCTCAGCAGCAGGGTTGTATGAAGATTATGCTCATTGGTTTGCCGTTGTTCTCCGCTTATATCGCATTTAACGTACCTGCGGCAGTTGCATATTACTGGATTATTTCGGCTGTAATCAGCCTTGTTCAGTCAATCGTGCTCGGCAAGATTTTCAGTCCTGCTCAGCTCACCGCAAACTCAGAGGCAAGACACGTTGCCGCTATGCTTGAAAACGAGGCAAAAATTCCTTATGTTTACGCACCGCACGAGCTTAAATCAGGCGAGGGTGCAAATTCAAAGAAGAAAAAGAAGAAATAAATTTTTAATATAATCGTAGCGAGCGACGCCCTCGTCGCTCAAATATATTCAAACGAAATAAAGGTGAAAAATCGTGATAAAAGAAGTAATCGGCGTTGGTGAAACAGAGCTTGACGCTCTTAACGACGCAAAAAGACAGCTTGGTCTGAGTGATACAGATGAGGTTGAATTTGAACTTATCCAGCGTGCCGAGAAAAAGAAGTTCGGTCTTTTCGGCGGCGCACCTGCAAAGGTAAAGGTAACACTCAAGGCTACTCCCGAAGACAAGGCTGAGGAATTTTTAAGAAATGTCCTCGACAAGATGAATCTTCAGAGCGTTGTAATTGAAAAGAAATTAATCGAAGGCGGCGTTGAATTCGACCTTTCGGGCGAGGACGTTGGCTTTGTAATCGGCAGACGAGGCGAAACACTCGACTCTCTCCAGTACCTTACAAGCCTTGTTGCTAACCACGCAGACAGCGGCTATTTCAAGGTTACAATCAACACTGGCAACTACAGAGAAAAGAGAGAAAAAACTCTTGAAATTCTCGGCAGAAAGCTTGCTTTCAAGGCTGTAAAGACAGGCAGAAAGACAAACCTTGAGCCTATGAATCCCTATGAGAGAAGAATTATCCACACAGCCGTTCAGAAGGTAAACGGTGCAATTTCGTGGAGCGAGGGCGAGAACGCCAACCGTCACGTTGTTATCGGCCCCGACCCCAAGGCTAAGAATAACTTCCGCAAGGGCGGCTACAACAAAGGCAGAGGCAGCAGACGTCCCTACAACTCAAGCCGCAGTTACAACAATTCTGCTCCCGCTAATCCCGACAGAAAGCCCCTCAACGAGGGCGACGGCACAGGTCTTTACGGAAGAATTGATAAGTGAGTCGAGTGCCTCGACACGCATTTCGAGCGGAAAATACGGATTTATCGGATAACTTATATCCCGATTGTTAAGTCTGATTTATAGGTATCCTTTCCTTTTTCGAGTGCCTCGACACGCAATTTGGCAGATTGAGTTGAATATTTTGTAAAACATATGCCCGACAATTTAGGGCTGAATCCTATAAAGTTTTTAAAAGGGCAGAGTAATCTGCCCTTGTTTTGTAATATTGAAAAAGATAATAATATAACACTATCCGTAGGGACACGGCATGCCGTGTCCACAGTAATTATCAAACGTAACCTATTATACCATCATTTTCGAAACAAACCAAACTTTCCGTAGGGGACGGATTCCTACACGTCCCATTCACAAAAATTGTAATACAATTTTTGTGTGGACACGGAGTGCGTGTCCCTACGTCATTTCTTTTATTATGTGCGTGGGTGAAATATGAACGAAAAAACAATTGCCGCTATCAGCACCGCACAGGGCGAGGGCGGAATCGGCGTTATCAGAATTTCGGGTGACAATGCCCTTGAAATTGCCGACATAATTTTTAAAAATATAAACAACAAGAAAATCACCGAGATGAAGGGCTACACAGCCGCTTTCGGCAAAATTTGCCACAACGGCGAAGAAATTGACGAGGCAGTTGCTCTTGTCTTTCGTGCTCCGCACAGCTACACGGGCGAGGACGTTGTCGAGCTTTCGTGTCACGGAGGAATTTACCTGACAAAGCAGGTTCTTCGTGCCGCACTTTCGGCAGGCGCATATCCTGCGCAGGCAGGCGAGTTTACAAAGCGAGCATTTCTCAACGGCAAAATAGATTTGACCGAAGCCGAGGCTGTAATAGATTTAATCAGTGCAAAAAGCAAATCAGCCGCCAGAGCCGCTCTTTTTGTAAAGGACGGTGCTCTCCGCAAGAAGATTGACGGTGTAAAAAATGATTTGCTCTCGCTTGTATCTCACCTTTCTGCCTGGGCTGACTATCCCGAGGAGGATATTGCCGAGGTCACCGACGATATGATTTCCGATACGTGCAGAAATTCGATTGCAACCCTTGAAAAACTGCTTGCAAGCTACGACAGCGGTCAGGCGGTCAAGCAGGGAATAGATACGGTAATTGCAGGCAAGCCGAACGTCGGCAAAAGCACGCTGATGAATCTGCTTTCGGGTTGCGAAAAGAGCATAGTAACCGACATTCCCGGCACGACAAGGGATATTGTCGAGGACACAGTTCTTGTCGGCGACGTTATTCTGCGCCTGAGCGACACAGCAGGCTTGCGTGAAACCGAGGACGCAGTTGAGAAAATCGGTGTTGACCGGGCAAGAAAACGCCTAACACAATGCGGACTTCTGCTTGCGGTGTTCGACAACAGCAGAGAGCTTGACGACGAGGACAGAGCTTTGCTCGACTCCGCAAAGGACGTTCCCTCAATTGCGATTATCAACAAGACAGACCTTGAACAAAAGCTTGATATAAGCTATATTTCAGATAATATAAGCAAGATAGTATATATTTCAGCCGTAAACGGTGAAGGACACGACGAGCTTGTAAAAGCCGTTGAAGAAATTGCAGGAACGGCAAACTTAAATCCAAGCGAGGGAATTTTATCTAACGAACGTCAGAGGTTGGCGGTAGCCAATGCGCTGAATTCAGTCAGAGAAGCCGAAAACGCTCTTTCAATGGGAATGACGTTTGACGCCGTAACCGTTTCACTTGAGGACGCAATTTCTGAGCTGTTGGAGCTGACAGGCGAAAAAACAAGCGACGAAGTAATAGACCGGGTATTCCACAACTTCTGCGTTGGTAAATAGGCTGATTACTCAGATATAAATTGAGAATCATTAATTATCAATTCCGAATTACGCCTTCCGAATTCCGAATTGAATTAGTGGAGTTGAGTATATGACAACTTATTTTGCAGGCAATTACGACGTTGCCGTTATCGGCGCAGGTCACGCTGGCATTGAAGCCGCACTTGCGTCTGCACGGCTCGGCTGTAAAACTGCGATTTTTACTATAAATATGGACGCTGTCGGCAACTGTCCCTGCAACCCGTCAATCGGCGGAACTGCAAAGGGACACCTTGTGCGTGAGATTGACGCTCTCGGCGGAGAAATGGGCAAGACTGCCGACGAGTGTTTTTTGCAGTCACGTATGCTCAACCGAGGAAAAGGTCCTGCCGTTCATTCGCTCCGTGCGCAGATTGACAGGCGCAAATATTCCGACACAATGAAGCACAAGCTTGAATTGCAGGAAAACCTTGAACTGCGTCAGGCTGTAATTACCGACATTCACAAGACTGCAAACGGCTACACGCTAACCACACGAATGG
>CAMBNE010000098.1 GCA_945868935.1 uncultured Clostridia bacterium | reverse complement strand
TTCTGCGTTCTTCCTTTGTAACCGAGTTGCACTTTTTGTCAAAGGGCACTCCCCAGCGTTTCAGAACGGGAACTATAATCTTCCTCGGCAGAAGCTTTGAAAATGAATTTGAAACGTCTTTATTTGAGTTCTCTCTGAAATCATTTTGCAGTCTTTTGTCAAGCTGTTCGGGCGACAACGCAGGCTTTAAGTCAATTACAGCGGAATATTTGCCGTCGGTAATATCACGGATTTGCGAGCTTGCCGACAGAATCATCGGACCGCTCATTCCGAAATGGGTAAAGAGCATTTCGCCGAAATCGGAATAGACTGCTTTCTGGGATTTATTATCAACAATTTTAAGCGACACATTTTTAAGCGACAAGCCCTGCATTGATTTGCAGTCGTGATTTTTGCTTTCAAGAGGTACAAGCGAAGGCTTAAGCTCGGTTACGGTATGACCTGCCTGCTTTGCAAGTGTGTAGCCGTCGCCTGTTGAGCCTGTCAGCGGATAGCTTTTTCCTCCGCAGCAGATTACTACGCTGTCGGCGTAATACGTTTCTTTTTCGCACTTTACGCCGATTATCTCGTCATTTTCTATTATAAGGGAAACTGCACTATCGCAGACGATTTTACAGCCCTTTTCAATTACAAAATCGTGCAGAGCGTCGACAACGTCAACAGCCTTGTCCGACTTCGGGAAAACTCTGTTTCCTCTCTCGGTTTTAAGCGGCAGTCCGAGTTGTTCAAAAAAGTCCATTGTATCCTGCGGAGTAAAGCCGTTGAGTGCAGAATAAAGAAATCTGCCGTTTACGGGCACGTTGCGGATAAAATTCTGAACGTCACAATTGTTTGTTACGTTGCATCTGCCCTTGCCCGTTATCATAATTTTTCTGCCGACACGCTTATTTTTTTCAATCAGCGTTACCTTTGCACCGTTCTCTGCGGCAAAACCCGACGCCATTAAGCCTGAAGCGCCTGCACCGATTACAATTACCTTTTTACTTAGCATTTTCTGATTTACTGTCCTGTTCGTCATCGTGGTTGGTGTAAACGCCCTCTTTGTTCCACACTCTTTCAAGCTCACGGAAGGTATCGGAAACCTCGTCCTTTTTCTTAAGAACGGTTGCAACAATTAAAGCATTGATAAGGCTCAGCGGTGCAACGAGAGAATCGACGATTGACGCCATATCACTTCTTGCAATAAGCACCGAGTCAGCCGACTGCACCAGAGGAGAAGCCATACTGTCGGTAATTGCAACGGCGTGTGCTCCCCTTGAACGGGCAAAGTCCATAGCCTCAACAGCCATTGCGCTGTAGCGAGGAAATGAAATTCCAATCATAACGTCCTTATCGGTTATTCTGAAAATATGCTCGTATGTAGTAGTAGAGCTTGTGGTATTTATTACACGCACATTATCAAAGATAAGCTCAAAATAGTATGCAAGAAAGCTTGCAATTGCGGCAGTTGAGCGCACACCGAAAATATAGATACGCTCAGCCTTGCAGATTTCTTCAACGGCACGGTTGAAATCCTCGTGAGAGGTTTCTTCAATTGTTCTTCTGATTTTTTCAATATCCTGATTCAGAACGCTGTCAAGCACGTTGTCGTTGCCGATACGTCCTGAGGTTACTTCAATTCGCTGAACGGAGGTGAGCTTGTTTCTTATCATCTCCTGCATAGCCTTCTGAAGCTTAGGGTAGCCGTCGTAGCCAAGCTCGGAGGCAAAACGGACAACCGTACTCTCGGAAACTCCGACTGTTTCACCGAGCTTAGAGGCAGTCATAAAAGCCGCCTTATCGTAATGTTCTTCAATATATAAAGCAATCCTTTTCTGACCTTTTGAAAAGGAATTCATCATCAAATCAATTCTTGTAAGCAAATGCGTTATCATTTTATGATACTCCTTGTAATTGTATATTCCATACTTTTTCATTTTAACATAAAGACTTGCAAAATTCAATAATAACAACTATAATTTAATTTATATTTTACAAGATTATCAAGGAATACAGATTATGAACGCTTATGATTTTGACAAAACAATTTATGACGGTGACTCTACGGCTGATTTTTACCTGTTCTGTCTGAAAAAGCACAAGAATATTATTCTTCTTGCACCGTCGCTTTTATGCGCTTTTTGCAGGTTTTATGTTTTTAAAAAAGGTACGAAAACCGAATTTAAAGAAAAAATGTACCGCTTTCTTACGAAGTGCAACGCTGAAAAGGACGTTGCAGAATTCTGGTACAAAAACTGCGGTAAAATCAAGGAGTTTTACATAAAACAGAAAAAGAGTGACGATGCGATTATTTCGGCTTCACCCGAATTTCTGCTTGCTCCGATTTGCAGAAAGCTCGGTATAAAGCACCTTATCGCCTCAAAGGTTGACAGCAAAAGCGGAAAATACAGCGGAGTGAACTGTCACGGCAAAGAAAAGGTGAGGAGATTTTACGAGGAATTCAAAGACGGAGAAATTGACGAATTTTATTCCGACAGCCTGAGCGACACGCCTATGGCTGAGATTTCGAAAAAAGCCTTTCTTGTAAACGGTAACAAAATTACGGAATGGAAAACAAATAAAAATTGAAACAGACAAAACCGCTCACGAAGTATTTTTCTTCATGGGCGGTTAATAAATTTATCAGATTTTATGAAATGTCTTTTCTGCAATACTTTATAAATCCTGCCGATATTCCGATTAATGCAAACAAAATTCCTATTGCTATCATATTCATATCAAGGCTTACGTTTCTGACAATTTCAGCTCCGTCTGCATAGCCGAACGGAGTTATGTATTTAAGAAACTCTGCACTTTCGGTAAGGTTTGCTATGATATTCAAAAAGTACATCATTACGGCAATTCCGAGTCCTGTTCCGATACTTCCTCTGCGCAGAAAAGCAGAAACTCCAAAGCAGATTCCTGCAAGCTCAAGCTGTAAAATAAGATACGCAGTGTGCATAAGCGTTATTTCCTGCCAAGGCACTGCTTCGCCGATAAGTGCAATTGACGAAACGGCAGTTACATAGACAACAACATTCAGTATTAATATCTGCAATATAACGGAAATTAATTTTTCTGCCACAACACGCACTCTGCTTACGGGGTGAGTGAGCAAAAATTCAGCCGTTCGCTCCTTTTCTTCCTTTGAAAGCACTGATATTGCACAAAGTGACGCAAAAAACGCTCCGCCGAGTCCGAGGATATTTCCGCACTCAACTGCATAAAAGCCGAGCAGAGTTCCGAAGTTTACCTTATCCATTCCGAAAGCCTGCGTAAAGCTTCCCATAGACGAAAATACTTCGCTTACTTCGTTCATTTCTCCCTTCATTTCGGGGAACATAAATATGCAAACCGCAAGCAGAAAGCCTATTGCAACCGTCCAGATTATCAGGCTGATTCGACTCTGCTTTAATTCATGTCTTATTACTGTCATTATCGGTCACCTCCGTCAAGATAATAGTGCATAAAGATTTCTTCAAGGTCGGGTTCGGAGATTGATAAATCGTTGATTCTGAATTTTGAGATGAACTGTAAAAACTCGTTAATATCGCCGCTGAAAAGAAAGCTTATGCCGTTATCTGTCTTTTGAACGTCACGCACGTTTTTCAAGGCTGAAATATCAGCATTACCCTCAATATGTATCCGCTTTGCGTTCGTCTTTGAAAGAGAGTCTACGCTGTCGCAGGCAATCAGCCTTCCCTCTCTTACAATTGCCGCCCTTGTGCAGTTCCTCTGAATTTCGGAGAGAATGTGTGAGGACAGGAAAATTGTTGCCCCCTCTGCATTGCGCTCCTTGAGAATTGTGAAAAACTCTCTTTGCATCAGAGGGTCAAGTCCTCCCGTAGGCTCGTCAAGAACACAAAGACGAGGCTTATGCTGGAGTGCGCATACTATTGCTACCTTTTTGCGGTTGCCGAACGACAGCTCCTCTACCCTTTTTTCAGTGTCAAGTCCGAGTCTTTCGCAAAGCTCTTTAGCTTCTTTTCTGCAATCCTTTTTCCTTAAATCAGCCGACAGCTTAATAACGTCCTTTACTTTCATTCCCGATTATAAATGAGCCTCAGCCGGAAGATAACCGACATCTGCTAGAATTTCTTTTTTGCTTGTTTCAATACTCTTTCCGAAAATTTCAGCACTTCCGCCGCTTTTTTTAATCAGTCCCAGTAGTGTGCGGATTGTCGTGCTTTTTCCTGCGCCGTTCGGACCGATAAAGCCGAAAAATTCACCCTCGGCAACAGTCAAATTCAAATCAATGATTCCTCTTGATTTTCCGTAATATTTTGTTAGTCCTTTTGTTTCAATTACGTTCATTTTTCTACCTCTTTTCTCAAATAGAGTTTCTTCCAGAAATTAAGCATTTCGGTAAAATCCTTTTCCATTTTTTCAACGTCAACAGCACCGTTTCGCTGCATCTCCCAAAGATAGCCTTCCGAAGCAAGATACATTTCACGGTACATCATTTTAACGTCAATCCCCTCTGCAAACTGCGTTGTATCAATACTTTCAAGTATCTTATCTGCCTTTAAAGCCTTATAGCTTTTGAAACTATCCTGAATTGCGGAGCTTATTTCAGCATCACGCTCGTAAAATGCTTTTATTACAAAACTGCCCATATTCGGGTACTGATTCATAATGCGTATTTTTGCCTTCATTCCACGATACATCATCTCAAACAAATCCTTTTGTTCATAGCATTTGTATTCGGTAAGATACTTTATTGTGAGCTTTGCGCAGTTATCCCACAAAAACAGGTAAAGCTCTTTCTTGTTGTGAAAATAGTGAAACAACAGCGATTTACTGATTCCTGCCTCGCCGGCTATTTCACTCATCGGACTTTTCTTGTAGGAATTCTGCGAAAAGACACGATAACCTGCATTGATGATTGTATTCTGCTTTTCTTTTGGAAGAGCAAAAAATTTTTCGTTCATATTTTCCTCCGTTGACCAAATCGGTCAAGTATAATTATACACCGTTGACCGTTTTTGAGAAGACCTGTTTTGAAAAAATATCAAAATATAAGACTTGTAAGACAAAATCACCGCAAACAGACGGTGTCTTAGCTTGTTTTAAAACGCTTGGTTATTGCTGATTGACGGCTTTGTCAATTTAACTTGGCGGCAATTTTGCCTGCGTTCAAATACCGCTTTTCAACGTAGAAAGAATATTTAGTATGGCAGTGTCAGTCTTAGCTTACCATACGTTAAGAATTATAATTCTTTGATAGTTAGTTAATTAGTTAATTGTCTAATTAACTAACTGCATTATAGCACTGTATTTTTATCTTGTCAAGTATTTTATTTAACCGTTTATAAATAAAAATGCTGAAAAAGTAGTTGCTTTAGATTTTAGTATAACAGTAAGCTTTTGTGATATAGCCAAGTTTTTTCCAAAAAAAGCAGCACAGCGAATTATCACTGTGCCAAATATTTTCTGTAATATAATTTTAATCAGCTCCTGCTTTTACCATTTTCGGATAACGGAAAAACATAACCCAGAATACAAC
>CAMBNE010000097.1 GCA_945868935.1 uncultured Clostridia bacterium | reverse complement strand
GCTCTTTGCTTAAAAACGGAAACATTTTCATTAGTTTTCTTGTCTTTGCATCATATTTTGTGGCATTATATCATTACATAAATCGAAATTTACGTCCATAATGATGTTATAAACATTGGTGATGCATCTTTGCCTTTTACAAATCCGCAATTCTCATAAAAATGCATTTCATCGTCGTATGCGATAACTGCTATACGCATAAAGTCCTTATATTTTTGCTTTACCATATTTAAAAGTGTTCTGCCAATTGTTTTTCCGTGATAATCGGGAGCGACAAGAAGATAATGAACATAGGCATTCATTATTCCGTCATCCATTGCACATACCATTCCGACAAGTTTATTTCCATCCCAAGTGGAATAAACTGTATCAAAATTTTGCATTGCAACCACAAGCTTATCAGGAAAATGACCGGATGACCACTCAACCGACAGAAACAGTCTTTCAAGTTCATCACAGCTAAAATCATGAATGTCTTTATACTCAATATTCATTATGTTTTACCTCCCATAAATGCCGATTTGTTTTGTTTTTTATAATCAATATTCGCCGACCTTGCTTGTTTGCATAAGTCTTTTGTCTGTAACTTATATCGTTTACCGTCTTTTATGAAATGAGTTCCGCACTGTCTAAATTCAAAGTCAACATTTTTTCTGATACACTGCTCGCGAATATCTAAAACCCAATCGTAATCAAGCAAACGAGCATATTGGTCCGACTCTCCGCCTACAACTACCAATTCTATATCATCAAGATATTTTTCTATATCTATTTTTTCAAGTAGCGGCTGCGCGGTTATACATTTGTGCTTGATTGGCAGCTTTTCAAACACAGATAGCTTTTTATCTGCATTTTTCTGATTTTCGATAGTGCAGCAAACAACCACATTTTCATATCCGTCGTCCCAATCATCCGGAATACATTCTAAAAATCTTTCTATTCGCTTTGTGAGAAAAAGAAATGTGCAATCAGAACGTTCTCTTATCATAGACCAGCATTCTCCACGCCATTCGTCAGCTTCTTCAATCAAAAAATCAGTAGAGAAACAAGTATAAACAATTCCTGCTTTCATTTTATAGTTTCCGCTTTTAAGTCGTTCAATAGGCTTTTCAAAATCCTTTGTTTTTACAATATTATCCGTAACAATACCACGCTTTGCATCGCCTTTATGGATGTAGCAATGCAGACACCCATCGCTACATTTCCTACACCCTCTCCACGGATTCCACATAGACATAATAAAACACCTCAAAAAATTCCGATTTTTCGTTTTATTTTTTATTCCGATAATCTCCGTTTGCAAAAGCTCTTTTTTTCGCAATGCGGACATTTTAAATATCTTGTTGTCAGTGTATGTGCTCCCCAAACATATGCCGAAAGTGTAGGCTTGAATCTTTGTCCGCATTTCTTGCATTCATAATCACCTGCGTTGTAATCAAGCAGTATCGCTGCGATAAGTGCTATAATAAAGGTTATACTGCTGAGTACCACAAGCAAAATTGACCAATCAATCGGTAAAAGCTCAAATAATGCTGCGCTTATCATAATTAAAATAAGAGATATAAGAAGAATACATACCGATAAAAGAATTTTTGTTAAATTTTTCATTTTGCTTAAGCTCCTTTTCATCATCTTTTGCCTTAAATGTGATGCTTAGTTCTCCTATGCCGCCGTCAATTTCGATAGAGTTTTTGCCTGCGTCGTAAACCGAGTCATCGCTCATTTTCTTACCGTCAAGCCTTGCCTCTCCGATACCTTTGTCAAGCTCTATTGTCAAAACGAATATCCTGCCCCGAAAAAGCGGCAAACCCCGTTTTAATATCATCTCCCTTTGCTTCAATGCTTTCAATAAACTCTCTGTTTCCGCCAATTCCGCCGAAAATCATTTTAATTCCGATTACAGCGATTATCACAGGCGCTATAAGCTTCCATATAATATCAAAGTCAAGAATGTTCTGACAAGCAAGGAACAGGAATACACCGATTAACAGCCCAATACTCTTACCTGAACTTCAACGGTATACCTTGAATTGTTATTCTATTGCTGCAAGGTCTGATCTTTCATATCTGTTATGCCCTTGTAATTGCTTCTTATATTTCCAGCACTTAATTGCTTCCTCCAAAGTTTTTTCCTGATTGTCTGCAAAAAAATCCCGGATATATGTATTGTACTCAAACTGCTTGTCAATTTTTGTCTTTCCCTTTTTCCTTTCTTCAAGGATTTGATAATAAGATGTAATTGCGTCTTTATAAGTTTTTCCCGCATTGTTTTTTAACCATTTTTGAAAAGCTACATTGAATGAAAAACAATTTCCGATATGTTTTCTAAAAAATGCTCTATGTTTTTCCGAACAAATTAAGTCTGCTTCAATTTTTGTATCTTCTCTGATTTCAGATATTTTTGTTGTTTTTTTTCTTACTTTTGGAGCAGACGGTACCTTGCCTGTATCAAGAAAATAAGCAATCCTGTCTGCTATTTCTATTTTTCCTCCCGAAACCGGAATACCATTTTTTCTGCAAAAGTTAACTAATTCCTCTTTCAAATAATAGAATTCACGGAATGTTTTGCTATCTAAGTTTTTATCTAAATAAGGTCTTTTATCCATTATTTCTCCTTGTCGAACCTCTTTTTTTGCGGCAAACACACGAATCAGACCAATCGACAAACAAGTTCCGTATCGGTCAGGTGGATATAGTGACTACTGTGTTCCGCACAGATCCATTCGCCGTTTCCGCAGCAGGACAGATAGGTACCCATGATTTCCTGCCATAAAGTCTCAATTTTTCTGGCTTGCTCCTCAGACGCTCCACTGAACTCCCGGATCTCCTTCTCGGACAAACATGAGTTGTGCGTAACCAGAATCACCGGGATGCTCAACTTGTGTTCTTTATCCAAAAACCCCGCAAGCTGTTTCCTGTCATGTGCCGCCGCATACTCCGCCAGCGCGGTTTGATAGGTCTGCGGTTTCCCGAGCCCGGAGAGAATTTCAGAGATCTCCTCTTTTGAAAAGCCATTATAGTAATAGAAGGGCGGTGCGGTGCGCATGGTTCTTCGTACCAGCCAGCCCAGATGGAGTTTGGTCAGGCACAGATTCAGCCTGAGTCCGGCAGTTTTGTCTACTCCGCTTTTCCGGAATTCTTCCTCTGTCAGTTCCACACGGAAGCGGTAATCCTCCGGGGAGAGCGGATCCAGCAAGATCAGCTTATCCACCAGCTCCGGATACATCTTCGCAAACTTCCATGCATACAGGCCACCCTGAGAATGAGCCAGAACAGTAACGGTACGATCATGTCCAACCTGCTGCAAAAGAAGGTGCAATTCCGCAGCAATGTTTTCCGGTGTGCGTTCGAGCGTGGATGTACTGCTTGCACCGTATCCCGCCCGTTGATACAACAATACCGTATGTCTCCCTGCCAAATTTTTAGCGAGCCTTCTCCACTCCACCATGGAAGCACCAAGCCCTATCTCGATGACAAGATTGACATCTCCTTCTCCATATTTTTCATAAGTAATTGCCGCAGACTGCAGTTGAATAGTTTGTGTTTGCATCGTATATTCTCCTCCCACAAATGATTCCGTATATCGGACTGCCTGATAAACCTGAATTTGTCAAGTATTTCTGTATAATAAAAACAATCTTATAAACTAAACAAGAAATTTTGATGCTTCTTTAATACTTAACGAATTCATTTTTTGCCATATTTTTCAATAAACCGAACAACCCATTCCGGTTTAACCTTACCAAAGAAACACTACCAACAGCGCAATGATTAACAGGGGAATAGCAAGATATACCAAGTCGGCAATAAACAGCACAATCAGCAGTGTAGGAATCCCAATTACAAAAAGCACACCTTTCGTGATTCCCCATGCGGCTTTAAATGCGAAACAGACAAGCTTCACTGAAAAAACAATTATGCCGAATATAAATAATGTAATCATACAAAATCCTTCCTTTTCATCAATTACAACCTATCGTTTGGTATGACAAAGTTTCAAAATGAATCAGCCATGCTCAAGCGGACACAGCCGCGTTGCTATGCACATTGGGATTTATCCTGTGCTACAAACCGTAATTTATACTCCAAGACAATTTATTATAGGTTTAATATATTTCTTATCCGTCCAATCACATTTTTCGTTTCCGGCAGCTATTAAAGCCTTTTCCCATACCTCGTAGTCATTAGGACTTTTTTTCGATACTGCTTTTCTTAACATATTGCACAAAGTCCTATCTTTGAATGACATTAAATCCATATCCCAGGAACCTCGGCAATAAAATAAAGGAATATTAGTTAACGCATCTTTCATATTAAAGCTTTTAATCTGTTGAAAAGCACTTTCTTCATACGGAGAAGCACCACAACAAAATACAATTATCTTCTTATTTGATAGTTGTTTTATATTCTTTTTAAGAAATGATAAACCGGCGATTCCGGAAGCATATATTCCGCCGCCTAAAATAATTGTATCATACTTTACTATATCATCAATTACTGCTTTTTTTGTTTCAACAAAAGAAAAACCTGTTTCTTCTGAAATCCAATCTGCATATTTCTTTGTAGCACCGTATTTTGATTGATATAAAATTATTCCGTTCATTTTCTCCTCCAAATTTCGATTTGTCCGTCACGTAATTTTTACATTACTTCGCTGAGTTTATTTACTGTACAACCCTTGCTTAAATAATATTCAAACATCTCGGATAGCTTCTTTTTATCGTAACTTGTGATACAGTCAGACAAAACATGAACGGTATAACCCGCTTTGCTCATATTGTAACATGTGGATTTTACGCAAGCCGTGGCATCTGCTCCAGCAATAAAAAATTCTGTTATATTATTTGAACGGACAAAATCGGCAAATTCTTCACTTGTTAACGCATTGCTCTTTGTTTTGGTAAAAATGTGTTGTGATACGATTTTCATCTCCGGAACAAACTCGGCACCGCGAGTCCCTATCTTAAATGTTCTCGTTCCGTCTGACAGATTGTTATGCCTAATATAAACAACCTCCATATTGTTTGAAACCGCCCTATCAATCGCTTGATTGACAGTATCAATAATTTCCCTGTAATTTTTTGTAATGTCATTCTGAAGGTCAATCACGACCAATGCTTTGTTTTTCATTTTTCTTACTCGGCGTAGTTTTTCACGCCGTTCCTCCTTTTACTTTCTCAAATACTTCGCTGTTATGGTTGAGCCGTTTTCAATCATTTCTTTCGGCGTTCCCGTAAATACAACTTCGCCGCCTTTTGTTCCGCCGTCGGGTCCGATGTCAATAATATAGTCGGCAAGCTTCATAACATCGGTGTTATGTTCTATAACAATAACCGTGTTTCCACGTTCGACAAACCCCTCTAAGATACCTACAACCTTTTCAATATCCGCAGGATGCAGTCCTGTTGTAGGCTCGTCCAAAATATAAACATTTCCCTTTTTCTTTATATTTTGTGCAAGCCTAACTCTTTGACGTTCACCGCCCGAAAGCGTGGAGCTTTC
>CAMBNE010000096.1 GCA_945868935.1 uncultured Clostridia bacterium | reverse complement strand
TGAAAACATCGAAGAATTGTCCTCAAATATAATCAAGTTTGAGGAGGATTACGACGACGAAGCTTCACTTTCGGCATTTTTAGAGGAAATTTCACTACAAACCGATATCGACAACTACGACGCAGACGCTGACACCAGCGTTATGATGACCTTGCACAGCGCAAAGGGACTGGAATTTCCCGTAGTATTCATCGCAGGAATGGAGGACGGAATCTTCCCGTCAATGTCGTCAATTATGAATCCCGACGAGCTTAATGAGGAACGCAGACTTGCGTATGTCGGAATCACACGAGCAAAGGAAAAGCTCTATCTTACAAAGACGCGCTCAAGAATGTTGTTCGGCTCAACAAGCTATAATAAGGTTTCACGTTTTGTAAATGAAATTCCCGATAATCTCATTGATTTTACAGGAGAAAACAAATCCTTTGCAAGAACAGGCTCGTCATTTTCTTCTTCAGGCGACAGGATTTCAATCGGTTCTGCAAACAAAACTTCATATTCAACGGGTAGCTTTGCAGGATATAAACAGCCTGCAATAAAAAGCGGAACAGTCTATAACGTAGGTGACTGTGTACTTCACAAGGTGTTCGGCAAGGGTATGATTGTCAGCACAGAAAAAATGGGCAACGATACAATGCTTGAAATTTCTTTTGATAAAGCCGGAACGAAAAAACTTATGGCTAACTTCAGTAAAATGGAAAAAATATAGAGGGTGATTGTTTTGGTAAAAGTTTGTAAAACAATGCTTTGTTCTTTATTTTCTGCTTTTTTTGCGTTTTCTTCGGTTTCCTGTTCGGTTACAGAGCCGTCGGATGTTGAAACTACCGTAGCTTTAACATCTGCCGAACAGACTACACCGTCAACCGAGTCAAAAGCAACAGACGACATTGTTCCGACAAATCCCGAATCATACAACTATCTTTTGATTAAGCAGGATTCTGATAATATATCCGCAAAGCTTGATAAAATAATTTCAAGCAAAAAATACAAAGGCACAACGTATCTGAAAATAGGAAACGATTTTGAATATATCAATGCAAACGGTGACGCTAACACCGACAGGCATATGTCTAATTCAATCGACACCTGCTACTACACAGGCTCAGTAACAAAGCAGTTTACTGCTGCCGCTGTTTTAAAGCTATGTGAGGACAAAAAGCTCAGCCTTTCCGATACGCTCGATAAATTCTTTTTGTCCTTCAAAAACGGCGAAAACATTACAGTCAGAAATCTTCTTACAATGACGTCGGGAATAAAAAATTACGTCAGACGTGACAATGAAACCGACAGCGTAATTATTCTTAATCCCGAAATTGAGGCAGAAATTTCAAAAGATAATTCTGAAAAAGAAAATAAAAAAGCAATACTCGACTGGATTTTCAAACAGGAATTGTCTTTTGAGCCTGACAGCGAGTTTATGTATTCCGACAGCAACTATTTTTTACTCGGTGAAATAATTGAAAAAGCAAGCGGTGAAAGCTACGAAAAGTATCTTGAAGAAAATATCTTCAAGCCACTTGGTATGAATTCCTCGTCATTCGAGGCGAGTGAGAAAACTGCCGTAAGCTATCAGGGTACGGATTCAAACGATTCTCTGCTTTATAGCGGAGTGGGGTACTCGTCAATGGGACTTATTTCAAACATTTCCGATTTACTAAAATGGGTTGACGGTTTGCTTGACGGTGCTGTGCTCAGTGAAGACTCACTTGAGCAGATGTTCACTCCGTACAAAGAAAACTACGCAATGGGCTTTTACGTTTACGGAAATAAGCTAAGCCACACCGGAAGAACAGAGGATTACAATTCAATTCTGTCTTTTACAAAGGATAAGTCGGAAATTTTTGTATCGCTTTCAAATTACGCATATTCCGACTCGGCATATATTTACAGACTTTTCAAAAATTCTCTTAAAAAATATCTGAACTGATTTTACGTCTTTCAATCACAAAATACAGCTACCTCCATAAAATAGTATTGTTACAGTGCCGTTATACAGCCTGTTAATACTAATTTATGGAGGTTATTTTTATGCCGGATGTATCCTACGGTTCAGAGCAGATGCCTTTAAACGATGACAGAACGCCTGATTCGGGCTGTGACGCAATCTGCATAGACGCAGACCGTATCTATGACAGCTGCGGAGCAAAGGATTGTTTAAGCGATTTGCCGCTTATGTTCACAGAAGCAAATCAGGCGCTTGTTGAGAACGCTTGTTCGGTGCGCATAAACAGGGCAAATGTAATTACATCAACCGTTGAAGTTGAGCCGGTAGCATTTCACAGGGGATTCTACTCGGTAGATATGACGTTCTATTTTTCTGTGAGCTGCGACGTTTATTCAAGCAACGGTGCATTGCCGACTACGGTCAACGGACTCGCCGTTTACGGAAAAAGAGTTGTGCTCTACGGCAGTGACGGAAGCGTAAAGTCGTTCTCAAGCGACAAGCCTGTAAAGTGCGAGAAAAATGACAGAGATTGCTCCTGCTCATCTGCAAATTCCGTTCCGAAAGCAACCGTTCAGATTTCAAGTCCTATGGCTTTGTCGGCAAAGCTTGTAAACTGCAAGCCGTGTTCTTCAATGCCGTGCAAGCCGATTCCTCACTGCGTCTGCGACTATTTCTGCGGAGAACTTGTGCCCTGCAAAAAGAAGCAGATTGCAGTCACCATCGGAATATTCACAATTACAAGACTTCAGCGCAACGTTCAGATTATGATTCCGTCATACGATTTCTGCGTTCCACGCAAAGAATGCTGTGTCAAAACCGACGATCCGTGTGAGGTTTTCAGCAAAATCGAATTTCCTACCGATTCATTCTTCCCACGCAAATCGGAGGAGTGCGAAAAGCACGACAATCCGTTTGAATGCGGTCGTGAAGAAGAATAATTTAATATCTCTGTGTCATCACTCCCCGAAGCAGTCAATCCTGCTTTGGGGAGAATTTTTTGTCTGTTAAACAATAATTTAGCGTTGGAATTATAGCAACGTTGACGTAGGGACACGGCGTGCCGTGTCCACACAAAAATTGCAACGCAATTTTTGTGAATGGGACGTGTAGGAACCCGTCCCCTACGGAAAGGTTTGTTTGTCACATAAATGTTGATATAATCAGTTACGTTTAATAGTCAATACGGACACGTCACGCTGTCCCTACGAATATAACACAAACGTTTCCTTTATCGACGTAGGGGACGGCATCCTTGACGTCCCGATACGTCACCTATATATCAATCTATAATTCGGGCTACCGATTTATCCACTCAATCCGATTTTTCCACTCAATTTGCATGTCGAGGCACTCGACCGATTTGCCTGCAGGGGCACCCTGCCGATTTGCGAGCCGAGGCACTCGGCTAAATCATCCCATATCAAACAAACTCAGCTGTTCTTCCTTGCTTTCATACTTATGCAGATATGCAAACACTTCATCCACATTGTGCATAATTCTGTTTTTTCGGCACACGTCGGTAATAATCTTCATAAGCTTATCTCTGTTTCTGCTCGTAATCTCATACGAATTTCCGTACGTTTTTATGTATTTTTCTTTAAGTTTCGGAAAGTGTCTGTCAAGCTGTTTGTAAAAATATTCTCTGTTGCCGCTTCGCAGGGTAAGACCTATGTCAAAGCAGATTATTCCTCTAACCTTAGCTTTAACACAGTAATCAAGCAGACCTCTTATGTTTTCTTCGGTATCATTGATAAACGGAAGAAACGGGTCAAGCCACACAACAGTCGGTATACCGTTGTCCCGAAAAATTTTAAGTGCTTCAAACCTCTCTTTTGTCGACGAAACATTCGGCTCAATTATTTTGCACATAGTTTCATCGTAGGTTGTAAGCGTCATTTGCACAACAGCCTTGCTTTTGCTGTTTATGCTCCTGAATAAATCCAAATCACGCAGTACGTCTGCCGATTTTGTCAGAACTGTTGCCCCGAATCCGTATCTGTCGATAATTTCAAGGCATTGCCTTGTCAGCTTAAGTTCACGTTCAAGCGGAATGTACGGGTCGGACATTGCTCCCGTTCCTATCATACATTTTTTGCGTTTGCTTTTTAATGCTTTTTCAAGCAGAATCGGAGCGTTTTGCTTTACCTCAATATCCTCAAAATCGTGTTCCATTCCGTAGCATAAACTGCGTGAATCACAGTAAATGCAGTTGTGCTGACAACCTCTGTAGATGTTCATTCCGTTGCTTGAAGATAAAATTCCTTTTACGTCTACCTTGTGCATAAACTCCTCAATTTTCCCTCATGTCTACAAACCACCTGTTTTCTTCAAGAAACAAAAAACGCTCCTTGCCAAGTATCATACAGGTGTATCTTATTCCTGCACCGCCTGCTTTCAGCGAGGCGGCATATCTTATGTCCGTAATCTTGTCAATCGGATACTTCCTGTCCTCGTCCCAGTAAATGTATTCGGGCAGTAGGTTTCCGTCACAGTCAAAGGTTGCATTTACCTTAATGTATTTTTTCATCACCAAACACCTCTTATAAATAGCCTACAGGATGAATAACGTGGTCGTCTTTGGGGTTGAACGAGGAAAGACCTCTGTCGTTGAGCAGTACGGCAGGGCGCACGACGTAGTTGCCGAATCTTTTTTTCAGCACGTCGAGCGTTTTGTCAAGCTTTTCATTCTGAATAAGCCTTTCCTCGTCCTGCAAAAAGCTTATCTGATGCGGAACATTGTCGTGCACAAAGTCTGTAACCGAAACGCCTATGCTCCGCAAAGGTCTTTGCATTTTATAGCTTTTCTTAAAAAGTGAAAACGCACTTTGCGTAATATCTTTTGTAAGGCTGGTGTAGCTTTCAAGCGTGCACTGACGGGTAAAGCTGTTAAGCTCGTTGTCACGTATGCTTATCCCGACAGTTTTAGCCATAAATCCCTGCTCACGCATACGCCTGCAAACGCTGTCGCACAGCACATACATAACCACCTTTACGTCGTCAAAGGTTTTCATATCCCTCGGAGTAGTCGTTGAGTTGCCGATGGACTTGACCTCGGTGTTATCGTCCATATGCGCAACAGGGGAGGAGTCAAAGCCGTTTGCAAAGCCGTAAATCAAATCGCCCCATTTCCCGAGCAGCTTTCTTAAAATATCGGGAGAGGTGTTTGCAATATCCCCAATGGTGTATATGCCGATTCGGTTGAGCTTGTTTCCGGTAGCTCTGCCGACGTAAAGTAAATCGCCTGCCGGAGAATTCCATACAATATCCTTGTAATTCTCCCTTGTAATGCAGGTCACTGCGTCGGGCTTTTTATAGTCGCTCCCGAATTTTGCAAAAATCTTGTTAAAGCTCACGCCGATGCTGACTGTGATTCCAAGCTCCTCTTTGATTCTGCTTTTTATTTCAAGCGCAGTTTTATATCCGTCATTGTCAATGCTGTTTGTAAGGTCAAGCCACGCTTCGTCAAGTCCGAAGCTTTCGATTCTGTCGGTGTAGTCGCTGTAAATCCGCCTTGCCATTCTTGAAAATCTTTTGTAAAGCTCAAAGTGGGGCGGAAGC
>CAMBNE010000095.1 GCA_945868935.1 uncultured Clostridia bacterium | reverse complement strand
TGTCAAGGACAAACAGCCTATACCTAAAAAGTATAAGGACAGAATCATTGATTTGTCGGATGATACGGAGCTTAACGATTTACTGTTTGTAACCGATGCGATAATCACCGACTATTCATCACTTGTATTTGAAGCATCACTGCTTGACATTCCGATGATTTTCTATGTATTCGACCTTGAAAAGTATATCAATGAGCGTGATTTTTACTTTGACTTTAAGCTCTTTGCTCCCGGTAAAATTGTTTACTCTCAGGAACAGCTTATTGATGTTATTGACAAGGAAGATTACTGCACAGAAAAAATCAAGCCTTTTGCCGATATGTTCTTTGATTACCGTGACGGAAAGTCAACAGAGCGTGTTGTAAACTTGATTTATGAAAATTTAAAAAATAATGCTTGACAAGAAACAAAAGTTGTATTATACTATTAAGGTAAAATAAAGCAAAGCAGAAATGCTTTCACCTGTGGGGTGTCGTCTGCACGGGTCAATACCTAAACTACTTTTGTGTTATGTATTGCTGTGCGGACGGATGTATTTCTGTCCGCATTTATTATTTTAGTGGTACTTTGGAGGTGCTTAACCATCGGCAAGAAAGATAATATTCAGATTAATGAAGAAATCCGTGACAAAGAGCTCAGAATAATCGGTTCTGACGGTCAGCAGCTTGGTATTATGTCCGCAAAGGATGCGCTTAATCTTGCAGAGCAGAAAAACCTTGATTTGGTAAAAATCGCTCCGCAGAGCAATCCGCCCGTATGTAAGATTATGGATTACGGAAAATACCGTTTTGAACAGGCTAAAAGAGAAAAAGAAGCAAGAAAAAATCAGAGAGTTGTCGACATTAAGGAAGTAAGACTTTCGCTCAATATTGATACTCACGATTTTAACACTAAGCTTAACAATGCTCTTAAATTCATCAAGCACGGCGACAAGGTTAAGGTTTCAATCCGTTTCAGAGGACGTGAAATGGGACATCCCGAAATCGGTCTTGAAACAATGAAACGCTTTGCCGACGCTTGCAGCGAAACAGCTGTCATTGAAAAGCCTGCAAAGCTTGAAGGCCGCAATATGCTTATGTTTCTTGCGCCAAAGACCAACAAGTAATTTAATAGGGAGGATACTTAATATGCCTAAAATTAAAACTCACAGCGGTGCCAAAAAACGTTTTAAACTTTCTAAAAACGGTAAAGTTATCCGTGCTCACGCTAACAAGAGCCACATCTTAAACAAGAAGACAACAAAGCGTAAGAGAGGTTTACGTCAGACAGCAGTAGCTGATAAGACAAATACTGCTCAGATCAAGCGCCTTATTCCTTACAAATAATTGACGCTTAAACTAACTAAATAAACTAATCGGAGGTAACATATAATGGCACGTGTAAAAGGTGCGATGATGACTCGCAAAAGAAGAAAAAAGACATTAAAGCTTGCCAAGGGCTACTGGGGTTCAAAATCAAGACACTTTAAAATGGCTAAACAGGCTGTTATGAAGTCAGGCAACTACGCTTACATCGGTCGTAAGCAGAGAAAGAGAGATTTCCGTCGTCTTTGGATTACTCGTATTTCTGCAGCTTGCAAGGCTAACGGCACAAATTATTCAACATTTATGAATGGTCTTAAAAAAGCAGGCATTACATTAAACCGTAAGATGCTTTCTGAAATTGCAATTTCAGACCCTGCTGCTTTTACATCACTTGTTGAACAGGCTAAAAACGCTTAATTTTATTGACTTGTAATTGCGTTTGGGTTTTCCCAAACGCATTTGCTGTTTTAGGAGAAAGATATGCTTACTCTTACAAGCAAGGATAACAGTAATATAAAAAATACGGTAAAGCTTAAAAAAAGCGCACGTTACAGAAGACAATCAGGGCTTTTTATTGCCGAGGGTTTAAGAGTTTGCTATGACGCAATGCTAAGCAACGCTGAAATTGAAATACTTTTTGCAACTGAAAAGGCAATAGAAAAAAATCGTGATAAATTTAATGAATTGTCCGAATATTCCCGAAAGTCCTTTGTAGTAACTGAACAGATTTTTTCTTTAATCAGCGATACCGAAACACCGCAGGGATTTCTCTGCATTATAAAAGCACTTGACAAAATTAGTCAGTTTGATACAATTAAGAATAACGGAAAATTACTTGCCCTTGATAATGTGCAGGACCCGAACAATCTTGGAACGATTTTGCGTTCTGCTGAGGCATTCGGAATTGACGGCATTGTTATGTCGGAGGACTGCTGTGATATTTACAGCCCAAAGGTTGTAAGAGGCAGTATGGGCGCAGTATTCAGAATTCCGTTTATAATTTGCGGCAGTATTTCCGATTATTTATCGGAGAATACTTATCTTGATTCCTTTGCTTCCGTTGTTGACAGCAGTGCAAAGCCTATAACTGAGGTTGATTTTAAATCACCCTGCATAACTGTAATAGGCAACGAGGGCAACGGCTTAAAACAGGAAACGATAAATGCTTGCAAAAATAAGATTACAATTCCGATGCGAGGAAAAGCCGAGTCGCTCAACGCTTCGGCTGCCGCTTCAATAATTATCTGGGAAATGATAAAATGATTTCATCAAACGCTAAAATCTGGATTTGGTTAACTCTTGCCCTTGGTTATAATACCCCGAAGGTCAAGAAAATTGCAAAACTGTATTCCGATATTTCTCTTTTTTGTCAAGGCGGTAAAAAAGAGTGGCGTTTTTGCGGCTTATTGTCTGAAAGCGATATTGAAAAGCTTTCGAAAGCAACGCTTGATGACGCTCAGAAAATTATTGACAGGTGTAATGAGCTCAATTACTCGGTGCTTGCAATAGACGACGAAAGCTATCCGTTATGTCTTTTCAATATTGATACTCCGCCTGCTGTTATATATATCAGCGGTTCTTTACCCGATATTGACAACCGTCTTTCTATAGGTATAGTAGGCACAAGACGAGCGACTGACTACGGACTTAAGAACTCCTATAAAATCGCATATGCGCTTTCAAAATACGGTGTTACCGTAGTAAGCGGAGGTGCGTTAGGCGTAGACTGTGCTTCTCACAGAGGCTCGCTTGCCGCCGACGGAGTTACAATCTGCGTACGAGGATGCGGAATTAATTGCAATTATCTGCACGAAAATGAACAGATGCGGCGTGCTATTACAAAGCGAGGCGCTGTAATTTCGGAGTATCCGCCCGACGAAACTCCGAGAAATTATTATTTTCCTGCCCGCAACAGAATAATCTCTGCTCTTTCAGACGGAGTTCTTGTAATTGAAGCAGGAGCAAAAAGCGGCTCACTTATTACTGCAAATCTTGCTCTTGAACAGGGTAAAGAGGTCTTTGCCCTGCTTGGCAATAACAGTCCGCAGAACGAAGGCTCGAACGGAAGAATCAAAGAGGGCTCTGCAATTCCTGTTACTGATTTTATGGATATTCTCAATGCATTTGACAATTTGTACGCAACAGACGGTGAAGTGGACTTTAATAACATATCTCTTAATGATATTGAGGCAATCCCGGTAAAAGGAAAAAGCCCTTTTAAGAAAAAACCTAAGAAATTTATAAATATTGATAAACCTGAGAATAAGATAGAAAATATTGTTGATAATTCAGATAAAGAAATAAAGCACAAAGAAAATTTAAATTTGAATCCTACAGCTCAAAGGATATATGAATACATATCCTCAGAGCCTGTTCATATAGATAAAATATCAAGCGATTTAGGAATCCCTGTTTTTAAGGTGCTCTCGTCAATAACCGAGCTTGAGATGAAAAATCTCGTATCCGCACTTCAGGGAAGAAGATACATACTTAAATAATCGGAGGTCAAAATGTCAGATTTGGTAATTGTGGAGTCACCCGCAAAAGCTAAAACTATTAAAAAATATTTGGGAAGTAATTATGAAGTAGTTGCTTCAATGGGACACGTTCGTGATTTGCCCAAGGCAAGACTGAGCGTGGATATTAAAAATCACTTTGCACCGAAATACGAAATAATCAAGGGCAAGGAAAAGCTTGTTAAAGAACTCAAAACTCTTGCAAGTGAAAGCGACAATGTTTACCTTGCAACCGACCCTGACCGTGAGGGAGAAGCAATTTCGTGGCACCTTGCATATATACTCGGTTTGCCCGAAGATTACTGCAAGCGTGTTGAATTTAATGAAATTACAAAGACCGGTGTTAAAAACGGAATGGAGCATCCCCGTTCAATTAACATTGACCTTGTAAATGCACAGCAGGCACGTAGAGTTCTTGACAGACTTGTCGGCTACAAATTAAGTCCGTTTATTTCGCAGAAAATCCGCAGAGGACTCTCCGCAGGACGTGTGCAGTCCGTTGCAGTAAGAATAATTGTAGACAGGGAAGAAGAAATCAGAAAATTCAAGCCTGAAGAATACTGGACAATTGACGCAAAGTTTATTCCTAAGGGAAGCAGAAAGTCATTTTCTGCAAGCCTTTATTCAGACACTAACGGCAAAATTAAAATTCAGAATCAGGAGCAGGCTGATAAAATCGAAGCAGATTTACAGGGTGCCGAGTATATGATTACTAAGGTAAGACACGGTACTCGCAAAAAATCTCCTGCACCACCGTTTATCACTTCAACCTTACAGCAGGAAGCTTCAAGAAAGCTCGGCTTTCAGTCAAGGCGTACAATGAAGGTTGCACAGGAACTTTACGAGGGCGTTGAAATTCAGGGAATGGGAGCAACAGGTCTTATTACCTATATGAGAACCGACTCGCTGCGAATTTCAAACGTTGCAATTGATGAGGTTACAAAATATATCGCTTCGGAATACGGTGATGAATATTTACCGCCAAAGCCAAGGTTCTTTAAGTCAAGAAGTAATGCACAGGACGGACACGAAGCAATCAGACCTTCTATGCCGAGCCTTGCACCGGATAAAATCAAGGATAGTCTGACCTCTGACCAGTATAAGCTCTATAAACTTATCTGGAACAGATTCACAGCATCGCAAATGGCTGACTGTATTCAGAAAACAACACAGGCTGATATTGAAGCAAACGGTTATACCTTTAAGGCATCAGGCTATTATGTTGATTTTCCCGGTTTTACTACACTTTATGTTGAGGGCAAGGATGAAGAAGAGGAAAAGTCCTCACAGCTTCCGCCGCTTGAAAAGAATATGCCGGTAAGATGTAAAGAACTTAAGAAGAATCAGCATTTTACACAGCCCCCTGCACGTTATACAGAAGCTTCGCTTATCAAAGCGCTTGAAGAATACGGAATCGGCAGACCTTCTACCTATGCCGCTACCATAACTACCATAACAGGCAGAGAATATGTTAAGCGTGAAGCAAAGAGCCTTGTTCCGACAGAGCTTGGCGAAGCAATGACAAAGCTGATGAAAGAGAGATTCCCAAATATTGTAAATGTAAAATTTACAGCTGGAATGGAAGAAGACCTCGATAAGGTCGAACACGGTGATGAAGAATGGGTAGAACTGCTTGATGATTTCTACGAGGATTTTAACGAAACTCTGAAGAAGGCAAAGGCTGAGATGGAGGGCGTTAAAATTCAGCTTAAAGAGGATGA
>CAMBNE010000094.1 GCA_945868935.1 uncultured Clostridia bacterium | reverse complement strand
GAAAACAAACTTATCCAAACAATACGCATTATTATAAATTCGGAGCGTAGCGACCATTAACTCCACACTCCACACTCCACACTCCAAACTAATAAAAAATATAGTTTATCTTGCGAATAGTGGTAATTATAAAATTAAACAGATGTAGCAGATTTTTTTGCGCTGTCTGTGCATATTCTCAAAATAAAATATTGATTAAAATGGTATATTGTGTTATAATATCATAGTATAGGCAAAATATCTGTGAAAGGATAGTTCTTGATGATAAAAGCTAATGAATACCGCACCGTTACCTGCGGTGAGTTAAGAGAAAGCAATATCGGTCAGCAGGTCAGAGTTGCCGGCTGGGTTGAAAATATCCGTGACCACGGCGGCGTTA
This sequence comes from uncultured Clostridia bacterium, assembly GCA_945868935.1. Classification (GTDB taxonomy): domain Bacteria; phylum Bacillota; class Clostridia; order Oscillospirales; family Acutalibacteraceae; genus Ruminococcoides. Next base: position 5,172 of record CAMBNE010000094.1, on the reverse strand, counting down.
TGTTCCTTGACATTCGTGACCAGTACGGCGTGCTTCAGGTTGTTGTTCACAACGATGAGCTTCTTAAAAATATAAATAAGGAGTGCACCGTCACTCTCAGCGGCGAGGTCGTTAAGCGTGACGAGGACACCATAAATAAAAAGATTGCTACGGGTTATGTTGAGGTTCACACCGAGGATATCAAGGTTCTCGGCAAGTGCAAAAACGCACTTCCCTTTGAGGTTGCTACTTCAACAAACACATCCGAGGATGTGCGTTTAAAATACCGTTTCCTCGACCTTCGTAATCCCAAGGTGCATAACAACATTATGTTCCGTTCAAATGTTGTAACTTTTTTACGCACAAAGATGAACGAGCTCGGCTTTACCGAGATTAACACTCCGATTCTTTCAACCTCATCACCCGAGGGCGCAAGAGATTACCTCATTCCAAGCCGTAAGCACAAGGGTAGATTCTATGCTCTGCCGCAGGCTCCGCAGATTTTCAAACAGCTTCTTATGGTTTCGGGCTTTGACAGATACTTCCAGATTGCTCCTTGTTTCCGTGACGAGGATGCTCGTGCCGACCGTTCACCGGGCGAGTTCTATCAGCTCGACTTCGAAATGGCTTTTGCAACTCAGGAGGATGTTTTCGCAGTTGCAGAGGAGGTTCTGTACGAAACATTCAAGAAGTTTTCGGATAAAGAGGTTTCAAAGCCTCCGTTTGCACGTATTCCCTACGCTGAAAGTATGGTAAAATACGGCACAGATAAGCCCGACTTACGCAATCCGCTCGTGATTGTTGAAATCAGCGATATGTTTGTTGAAACGGATTTTGCTCCGTTCAGAAAGAAAACTGTTCGCTCAATCAACGTTCCGAATGCCGCTTCACAGAGCAAAAAGTGGTTCAAGAGAATGGAGGAGTACGCTCTTTCAATCGGTATGAAGGGTCTTGGCTATGTTAAGGTGAACGACGACCTCACCTTTGACGGCCCGATTGACAAGTTCCTCAAAGAGGGCGACCGTGAGGAGCTTATAAAGAGAAATAACTCCAAGGCAGGCGACGTAATTTACTTTATCGCCGACACAGCTAAGGACGCTCCAAAGCTTGCAGGTCAGATAAGAACAGAGGTTGCAAAGCGCCTTGACCTTATCGACACAAGCCGTTTTGAGCTTTGCTTCATTGTTGACTTCCCGATGTTTGAGCGTGACGAGGAGACAAATCAGATTATCTTTACTCACAACCCGTTCTCAATGCCGCAGGGCGGTCTTGACAGTCTTTTGAATAAGGACCCCGAAGAAATCCTTGCTTATCAGTACGACATTGTATGCAACGGCGTTGAGCTTTCGTCGGGTGCAGTGCGTAACCACGACATTGAAATTATGAAAAAGGCGTTCGAGATTGCCGGCTATACCGAGGACGACTTAAAGGCAAAGTTCTCGGCTCTCTACAATGCGTTCCAGTACGGCGCACCGCCGCACGCAGGAATGGCACCCGGTGTTGACAGAATGATTATGCTGCTCACCGAGGAGGAGAACATCAGAGAGGTAATTGCATTCCCGATGAACTCAAATGCGCAGGATTTACTGCTCGGCTCACCCGGAGAAGTAACCGAACAGCAGCTGCGTGAGGTTCACATTAAGTTAAGATAAATAACACTCAAAGGGCGAGTTGTAGGAAAATATGACTTGCCCTGATTCTGTTTACAAAGGATGGTTTTTATGGTAACAAGAGAAGACGTTGAAAACATTGCGTTGCTTTCAAAGCTTTTTGTTCCCGAGGAGGAGCTTGACAGCCTGACGCAGTCAATGCAGGAAATTATAGACTTTGCCGACGAAATTAACAAAGCCCCCGCAAGCGACGAGGCTTTTGACAATATCAACAATCTGTCAAACGTGTTCCGTGAGGACGAGGTTGTTGAGTCGTTCAGCAGCGAGGAAATTCTGAAAAATGCTCCCGAACAGGCAGAAAATCATTTCCTTGTGAGAAACAGAGAGTAAGGCGGTGTTTTAGATATGGGTACAATTGCAAAAATCCACGAGATGCTTGTTTCAAAGCAGTGCTCCTGCACCGAGCTTACAAAGAGCTATCTCAATGAAATAGAAAAGTCAAACGGCGAGCTTAACGCCTACGTCAACGTTACGGGTGACGAGGCTTTAAAGACAGCCGAAAAGGTTGACAAGAAAATCGCTTCGGGCGAGGAAATCGGACTGCTTGAGGGTGTTCCGATGACCTTAAAGGACAACCTTTCGACAAAGGGCATTGAAACTACCTGCTGTTCAAAGATTCTGACAGGCTATAAGCCGATTTACAACGCAACCGTATGGGATATTCTTCAGACGCAGAACGCCGTTATGCTCGGCAAGACAAATATGGATGAGTTCGCAATGGGTTCTTCGTGCGAAACCTCGTACTTCGGCGGTGCGACAAACCCGTTTAACACAAAGCACGTTTCGGGCGGCTCATCGGGCGGCGTTGCAAGCGCAGTAGGCGCAAACATTGCCGCTTACGGTCTTGGCTCGGATACGGGCGGCTCAATCCGTCAGCCTGCATCCTTCTGCGGAATTGTCGGATTAAAGCCTACCTACGGCTCTGTTTCACGTTACGGTCTTGTCGCTTACGCAAGCTCGCTCGACCAGATTGGACCGATTACTAAGAGTGTTGAGGACGCTTCAATCGTCTTTGACGCAATTTCAAAATATGATGATAAGGATTCCACCTCAAAGGGATTCAGCGGTGACACTTATTCATCGCTCAACAACGACATAAAGGGAATGAAAATCGGCATCGCAAGGGAATACCTTGACGGTGTGCGTGACGACGTAAAAGAGGCTGTGCTCAATGCGGCTGAGGTTTACAAGTCGCTCGGCGCAGAGATTGTTTACTTTGACTTGCCTGCACTCAAGTTTGCACTTCCCGTTTACTATATTATCGCCTGCGCAGAGGCTTCTTCAAACCTAGGTCGCTACGACGGTATCCGCTACGGCTACAAGACAGAGCACTACAACGGCACTCACGATATGATTTGCCGCACACGCTCCGAGGGCTTTGGCGAGGAAGTAAAGCGCAGAATTCTGCTCGGCACATACGTGCTTTCGGCAGGATACTACGACGCTTACTACAAAAAAGCTCAGAATTTAAGAGGAACAATTGTAAAGGCGTTCAACGACGCATTTACTCACTGCGACGTTATCCTTGCTCCGACTGTTCCTATGACGGCTTTTGAAATGGGACGTGCTGTTTCCGACCCGATTGAAACATATCTTACCGATATATGTACAGTTCCCGTAAATATCGCAGGCTTGCCGGGTGTTTCCGTTCCCTGCGGATTCAACGCAAAGGGTATGCCGATTGGTATGCAGCTTATCGGCAAGAGCTTTGGTGAGGCTGAAATTTTAAATGCCGCTTATAAATATCAGCAGGCGGCAGGAGAAAACTTTAAGGATACAAAGTGGGGTGTTAAGCTGTGAAATACGAATTAGTTGCGGGTTTTGAAACCCATATTGAGCTTGCTACAAAGACAAAGATTTTCTGCGGCTGTACAACGCAGTTCGGCGGTGAGCCTAACACACACTGCTGTCCCGTTTGTATCGGACTTCCCGGCACGCTTCCAAAGCTCAACCGTCAGGTTGTGCGCTACGGAATTATGGCAGGTCTTGCCACACACGGCGAGATTGCCGAGATTTCAAAAATGGACAGAAAGAACTACTGCTATCCCGACCTTTCAAAGGCTTATCAGATCAGCCAGCTCTATGCTCCGCTCACAATCGGCGGCTATGTGGAGCTTTCAAGCGGCAAGAAAATCAGACTCCACCACATCCACATTGAGGAGGACGCAGGAAAGCTGATTCATCAGCACGGCGACACCTACGTTGACTACAACCGAGGCGGCGTTCCGCTTATTGAAATCGTTTCCGAGCCTGACATCCGTTCAATTGACGAGGCAAGGGAGTACGTTGAAAAGCTCCAGCAGGTTATGAGATATATCGGTATTTCCGACTGCAAAATGCAGGAAGGTTCAATGCGCTGTGACGTTAATATTTCGGTTCGTCCCGTCGGCAGTGAAAAGCTCGGCACACGTACCGAAATCAAGAATATGAACTCAATCAACAACATCTGCAAGGCTATGGAATATGAGTTTGAGCGTCAGGTTGACTTGATTGAAAGCGGCGGTCAGGTTGTGCAGGAAACTCTGCGCTATGACGACGCAACGAACACAACTTCGTCAATGAGAAGTAAGGAGGACGCTCACGATTACCGTTACTTCCGTGACCCCGACCTTGTTACAATTCACGTTACAAGGGAAGAGGTTGAGGAGATTAAGTCTTCACTTCCCGAGCTTCCGACAGAAAAATGCAAACGCTACGTTGACGAGCTCGGAATTCCCGAAAAGGACGCTCAGCTCCTTACAAAATACAGAAATATCAGCGAATATTTTGACAAGGCGTGTGAGGGCGTTAAGTCACCCAAAACCGTTTCAAACTTCATTATCGGTCAGATTTTCAGCAGAGTTGAAACCGAGTCTGACAAGGAAGTTTTTGACGTTTCGGTATTGCCCGAGCAGTTAAACGAGCTTGTAAAGCTGCTTGACAGCGGCAAAATCCGTAACAACCTTGCTAAGGCTACGCTTGAAAAAATGCTTGACAGCGGCAAGGGTGCGCTTGAATTTATCAGCGAGAGCGACATGGGCGGACTTGACGAGAACGCAATGCTTGACCTTTGCAAGCAGGCTGTTGAGAGCAACGCAAAGGCTGTTGAGGACTATAAAAACGGCAAGGAAAAGGCAATAAAAGCGCTTGTCGGCTTTGTTATGAAGAACAGCAGGGGCAAGGCTGACGCTGCCGCCGCCGAGGCAAAAATTAAAGAGCTTATCGGATAAGATTTATATGACCGTATATTGAGCTAAACCATAATTTTTTAGTCCGTTATAAAAGTCGGATATGATAAAAAATTCGGTATTTCGGGAGTCATACATTTTTCTGATTCCGACGCAAGATACTACTTAACTTCATCTGTCAACGTAGGGACACTCCGTGTCCGCACAAAAATTGCAACGCAATTTTTGTGAATGGGACGTGTGGGAACCCGTCCCCTACGGAAAAGTTCGTTTGTTACTATAATAAGATTTAATCGGTTGTGTTTGATAGTCAACACGGACACGGCACGCCGTGTCCCTACGACTGTAAAGGAAAC
>CAMBNE010000093.1 GCA_945868935.1 uncultured Clostridia bacterium | reverse complement strand
CGGTTCGGCAGGCAGAGAGGGCGCCGCACTCCAGCTTGGCGGAAGTCTGGGAACGATTGTCGGCAGAATTCTACATCTTGAAGAAAGCGACATTCACGTTGCGGTTATGTGCGGAATGAGCGGACTTTTTTCGTCGCTTTTCTGCACTCCTATTACTGCCGCTTTCTTTGCGCTGGAAGTAATCAGTGTGGGCGTTGCGTACTACTCTGCGCTTGTTCCCTGCTTTACCTCGGCGGTGGTAGCTTACTTTGTTTCAATCCACCTTGGCGCAAGTCCTCTGAAATTTGACATAAGCAAATCTATTCCGAATCTTGATTTTCTTCCGCTTGTTCAGGTTATCGGACTTGCCGCCGCCTGTGCTGTTGTAAGCATTATTTTCTGCGTTGCTATGAGGCAGACACAGAAGTGGGCTAAGAAGCTGATAAAAAACGAATACCTGCGAATTATCGCAGGCGGTGTGATTATTATTGCGCTGACCTTTGCAGTAGGCTGTCGTGATTACAACGGTGCAGGTTCGTGGATAATTGCAAATGCAATAGGCGGAAATGCAAAGCCCGAAGCATTTATCCTTAAAATAATTTTCACTGCCGTCACAATCGGCTGCGGCTACAAGGGCGGTGAGATTGTGCCTACGCTGTTTATCGGCTCAACCTTTGGCTGTGTTTTCGGCAGTCTGCTCGGACTTGACCCGTCGTTCGGCGCGGCAATTGGCTTGATTTGTCTGTTCTGCGGAGTTATCAACTGCCCTATTGCTTCAATTCTTTTGAGCGTTGAGGTTTTCGGTGCACAAGGACTGATTTTCTTTGGTATTGCAAGTGCGGTAAGCTATATGCTGAGCGGATATTACGGACTGTACAGCAGCCAGAAAATTCTTTATTCGAAATTAAAGGCTGAATACATTAACATTAATGCCAAATAGGCAAAGAAGAAAACGCCCTGTATGCAATTTGCGTACAGGGCATTCATTTATCAACTGATTGCTAAAATGTTGTTTTAGTTAATTTATTTGGCACCTATCTCAAAAAAGAAAAGTACCTTGATACACAAAATTGCGTATCAAGGCACTCAACTGGTCGGGATGACAAGACTTGAACTTGCGACTCCACGCCCCCCAGACGTGTGCGCTACCAAACTGCGCTACATCCCGATGCAACAGTTAGTATTCTATCAAAAAAAAGTCGTATTGTCAAGCGTTTTGTAAAAATATTTTTAATTTCTCTTTTTATTCTCTAAAAGCAAAACAGACTGCGGAAAACTCAACCTCCGCAGTCTGCAAAATTATCAAATTATTTTACGCCCATTTGAGGGTGTCGTTGTAAAGATTTATGTAATCCTGTGCCGAACGCTCCCAGCTGTTATCGCTCATCATTGCACGCCACATAAGCTGTTTCCAGCCGCCTGCATCACGAATGCCCCAAAGAGCACGTCTTACTGCAAGTTGCATATCTGCCGTGTAATAGTTCTTGAAAGTAAAGCCGTTGCCGTATCTGTCTGCACTGTCGAATACGGAGTCTTTAAGTCCGCCTACCTCACGCACTACGGGGATTGTGCCGTAACGCAGAGCAATCATCTGTGCAAGGCCGCAAGGCTCCTGAGCAGAAGGCATAAGGAAAATATCTGCGCCGGAGTAAATCTTTCTTGCAAGCTCGGGAACAAAGCCGTGACAGAAACAAAGTCTGCCGGGATATTTCGCCTGCATATAGTTGAAGTAATCTTCATACTCCTTATCGCCCGAACCGAGAATTACAAACTGCATATTCTCTGTGTTCATAAGCTCTTCAAGTCCCATTCTTACAAGGTCAAGTCCCTTGTGCGCAACAAGACGTGTAACCATTCCGACAATCGGAACGTCCCAGCGCTGTTCAAGGCACAAGCGTTCCTGCAAAGCACGCTTACACTCGCCCTTGCCGCTCATATCGTCCTTTGAGTAGTTGCGGTAGAGCTGATAGTCGGTTTCGGGGTTGTAGCTTACGGTGTCAATACCGTTCTTGATTCCGCACAATTTATAGTGACGGAGATTAAGCTCGTCGTGCATACCCCAACTGTACCAAGGATCTCTGATTTCAGCCGCATAGCTCGGTGAAACGGTTGAAACACGTGTTGCGGTTTCAATTGCGCCCTTCATCATATTGAGCTTGCCGTTCATTTCGAGAATCTTTGTTTCGGAAGCAGGAATACCTACGCACTCGGTGTTAACCTCCCAGCCGTATTCTCCCTGATACTGAATGTTGTGGATTGTGAACAGGCTCTTGATGTTGTAGTACCAAGGTCTGTGAGAATAGAACAGATAGTAGTAAACAGGCACAAGAGCTGTCTGCCAGTCGTTGCAGTGAATAATATCGGGGTGGAAGTCGATATACGGGAGCATTTCAAGAATTGCACGTGAGAAGAAAGCAAATCTCTCAGCGTCGTCATAATGACCGTAAAGTGTTCCACGCTTGAAGTAGTACTCATTGTCGATAAAATAGTATGTACAGTCGTGCCATCTTGCCCAGAAAAGACCGCAGTACTGATGACGCCATGCAACAGGTACAGTAAAGTTTGTTATGAAATTCATTGAATTTCTAAGCTCCTGCGGAATAGTGCCGTAAAGCGGAACAACTATTCTGCAATCCTGTCCCTTTCTGCAAAGTGTATGGGGCAGGCTTCCTGCTACGTCGGCAAGACCGCCGCTTCCGCAAAATGGATTTGCCTCCGAAGCACAGTATAAAATTCTCATTTGTTTTTCCTCCAGTTAAACAACAGATTTTTTTGCGATATAGATAGGATACGAATCAAATCCCATCAGTGAACGTCCGTCCTTAATTGTAACATCCTTATCTATGATAACATAATTGAGGTTGGTATTGCAACCTATTTTTGTATCCTGCATTACAATGCAATTGCTGATTTTTGCACCTTCGCCGATATAAACACCCTTTGACAGCACGCAGTTTTCAACCTCGCCGTCAATAACACAGCCCTGTGCAATAATCGAATTCTTGACGCTGCTGGTAAGTCCGTATTTTGACGGAGCATCGTCCCTTACCTTTGTAAAAATCGGGCGCTTGGGGTTGAACAGCTCATCTCTTACTTCCTTTTTCATCAAATCCATATTGAACTCGAAGTAATCGTTGATTGAGCTGATAGCCGCACAATAGCCGGTATTTTCATAAGCGAATACGTTGTATTTCTCAATGGATTTCTGAATGATGCGCTTAATGTCAAGCTGATTAAGGCTGAGTGATGTTCTGATTTCATCCATAAGAAGGTCTTTCTTGATAAGGACAGAGCCGTAGAACTGATTTACCTTTTCATCACCTTTTTCGGGCTTGATGAAAATCTGCTTAACCCTGCCGTTTTCATCAACGTCAATTGTAAGCGGTCTGTCATAGCCGCTGGGCACAACGCCGTGCTTATAGATAAGCGTTATGTCAGCGTTATTCTTTGAATGGAAATCAAACACGCTGTTGTAATCAAAATTTGTCACAACATTTGAAGGTGAGATAAGAATATATTCTTCACGGCTGTTTTCAATGTAGCCGTGCATATTGTAGATTGTTTCAACGTAGTTTGAAAAAGTTTTTCCGCCGTAAGGAGGAAGAATTGTAAGATTGCTTCTTCTTTTTGAAAGGTCATAAGCACTGCCCGAACCTACGTGGTCCATAAGAGAAAGGAAGTTGCTCTTGGCAACGATGCCTACGTTATTGATGCCTGAATTTGACATATTTGAAAGCACAAAGTCAATCAGTCGGTATTTGCCGCCAATCGGAACGCTTGCCATTGTGCGGGATGCTGAAAGCTCCGGAATTTTTTCATCAAGCGTACCGGCAAATATAAAGCCGAGAACATTATTACTTCTCATTTGCAGTCACCTCCGTATTGCTTTCTATCATTTCCTTTGCCTTGATAACCGTATTTTCGCCGATAACGGTGTTTGCACCGATTACTGTAATTCCCCAGTTATCACGGTCACTTGCATCTTCGGGCTTTTCGCCTACTACGGCATTTTTGCCGACTACCGTATTTTCCGCAACAATTGCGTACTGAACAACAGCACCCTCCTCAATTACTGCACCGGGCATAATAATTGAAGAATTTACCGTTGCGTTTTTGCCGATAGTAACGCCGGCAAAGAGAATTGAAAATTCAAGATTTCCGTAAACGTTGCAGCCGTCGGCAACAAGTGAATTCTGAATGCTTGCATCACTTGAAACATAGTGAGGCGGCATCATAGGATTGCGTGAATAAATGTCCTTTAAGTCGAGTGTAACGTTCGGGTCGAGCAAATCCATATTTGCCTCCCACAGGCTGTCGATTGTTCCGACATCTTTCCAGTAGCCCTCAAACGGATAAGCATACATCTTCTCACCTGCGTCAAGCATTGCAGGCAGAACGTCCTTACCGAAGTCGTGGCTTGAATTTTCCTTGTTTTCGTCCTCAACAAGATATTTTTTCAGCTCTTTCCAACTGAAAATATAGATTCCCATAGATGCGTTAGTGCTCTTGGGATGCTCGGGCTTTTCGTCAAATTCATAGATTCTTCCGTCTTCGTATGTATTGAGAATACCGAAACGTGAAGCCTCCTCAAGCGGAACGTCAATTACCGCAATTGTGCAGGCTGCTCCCTTTTCCTTGTGAAATTCAAGCATTTTGTTGTAGTCCATTTTGTAGATATGGTCGCCCGAAAGAATTACAACATATTCGGGGTCATATCGCTCGATATAGTTGATATTCTGATAAATTGCATTTGCTGTGCCCGAATACCAATCGGCGCCGTCAACAGCCTGATAGGGACTTAAGCAGTTTACGCCGGAGTGCATACCGTCAAGGTCCCACGGCTGACCGTTGCCTATATACTCATTGAGCACAAGCGGTTGATACTGAGTAAGAATACCCACAGCCTCTATACCCGAATTTACGCAGTTTGACAAGGGAAAGTCAATAATGCGATACTTTCCGCCGAACGGAACGGCGGGTTTTGCAATCTTTCTTGTAAGCACGCCAAGACGTGAGCCCTGACCGCCTGCAAGCAGCATTGCAACTACTTCCTGTTTTGGAAACATTTAGAAATACCTCCGATTTATTTTTATAGCATATGCATATAATAAGCAATTTTCCGCATTATAAAGCGGCATTGCGTAAAACCCGTATGGGTTTGAAAACTGAATTAATCCTGAGGAACCGGCTCAAGCTCGCCCGTACATTTGAGATAAATAACGCTGAGCGGCGGCAGTGTAAGCGGAAGTCCCTGATTGCAGCCGTGAATCTTCATCATCTCCGGTATGATTTCACTTCCGTTTGAAACACCTGTTCCGCCGTACTTCTCGGCATCTGATGTAAACACTTCGCTGTACAAGCCGTATTTCGGCACACCGATGTAATACTTATCGTGCTTTACCGGCTGGAAGTTGCAGACGGCAATTATTTCATTTCCGTCGCTGTCGGTTCGTTTGAACGCAATTACGCTGTTGGTGTAATCGTCGTGGTGAATCCAGTCAAAGCCCTTCCAGATTGCGTCAAGCTCATAAAACGGCTTATTTTCAAGATAAAACTTGTTCAAATCGCAGAAGAAGCGCTTTAACGCCGAGTGTTTTTCAAAGGAAAGCAAATCCCAC
>CAMBNE010000092.1 GCA_945868935.1 uncultured Clostridia bacterium | reverse complement strand
CACAAGGGCGACACAATCATCGCAGGCACCTGCGTGGGCAGAGTAAGAGTTATGACAAACGACAAGGGCGAAAGAGTTCAGGAGGCAGGTCCGTCCGTTCCTGTTGAAATTACAGGTCTTGACGAAGTGCCTGTTGGCGGCGATATCTTCGACGCAGTAAGTGACGAACGTCTTGCAAGAACACTTGTTGACCAGAGAAAGGCTGCAAAGAAAGAGGAAATCTTCAATGCGCAGACCAAGGTTACGCTTGACAACCTCTTTGACCAGATGAAGCTCGGCGAGGTTAAGGAGCTTCAGATTATCGTTAAGGCAGACGTTCAGGGCTCGGTTGAGGCTGTTAAGCAGTCGCTTGAAAAGCTCTCGAACGAGGAAGTAAGAGTAAACGTAATTCACGGCGCAGTTGGCGCAATCAACGAGTCCGACGTAATGCTTGCAGAGGCGTCAAATGCAATTATCGTAGGCTTTAACGTTCGTCCCGATTCCGTAGCCGCAGAAAATGCAGAGCGTTCGGGAATTGATATGCGACTCTACAGCATTATCTACGACTGCATCAACGAGATTGAAACGGCTATGAAGGGTATGCTTGCTCCCAAGACGAGAGAGGTTGTACTCGGTATGGCTGAGTGCCGCAACGTAATCAAGATTAAGTCGGTCGGCACAATCGCAGGCTCATACGTCAAGAGCGGTAAAATCCAGCGTGGCGGCGGTGTAAGAGTTATCCGTGACGGCATTGTAATTGCCGAGGATACTATCGGCTCGCTCCAGAGATTCAAGGACGCTGTAAAAGAGGTCAACGAGGGCTACGAGTGCGGTATCGGACTTGAAAAGTTCAACGACCTCAAAGAGGGCGATATGTTCGAGGTTTATACTATAGAAGAATATCGTGATTAATTCAATTCGGAATTCGGAATGCGTAATTCGGAATTAATTATACGGATACGTTTGTGTGATGAATTTATGTTCATATACAGGCAACGTTTCGGGCGACCACATAGGGTCGCCCCTACGGAATTAAAACTATACGTTTCCTCTATATCCGTAGGGGACGGCATTCCTGACGTCCCTATGCATAAATTGTGAAACAATTTATGCAATATGCGAACACAGTAGGGGCAGCCCTGTGTGGCTGCCCGATAGACAGATGTTTTCAACATTATATACTAATTAAATATTAGTAGGTGATAAAATGGCAAGTCACAGAATAGAAAGAACAACCGAAGATATAAAGCGTGAGCTTACGGCGATTTTCCGTGAGCTTAAGGACCCTCGTGTTTCGCAGGCTTTTGTTTCAATCGTCAGGGTTGAGGTTACAAACGACCTCTCCTACTGCACGGTGCAGATAAGCGCAATCGAGGGGCTCGACAGAGCAAAGGAAGCCGTAAAGGGACTGAAATCAGCGTCGGGATTTATCCGCAGAGAGCTTGGCCACAGGCTTAAGCTCCGCCACGTGCCCGAGCTGATTTTCAACGCCACCGACAGCATTGAGTACAGCGCACACATCAGCCGTATTCTAAACGACCTTGATGTTGCGCAGGATGAGGACGAAAATGATGAATCTGTATGAGATAGCCCGTTTTCTTGAGGCTCACGACAACTACGAAATCCTTACCCACGCATACCCCGACGGCGACACGCTCGGAAGCGGCTTTGCACTTTGTATGGCGCTCCAGCAAATCGGCAAGAATGCAAGGGTAATCACAACGAACGTTCCGTCAAAATTTCTCTATCTTTTAAACGGCGTTAAACAGCAGATTTTTGAGGCTGAAACAATAATCAGCACAGACGTTGCCGCCGACAGCCTTCTTGGCTCGAATATGGGCAAGTACATCGGCAGGGTGGACGTGTGCATTGACCACCACGGCTCGAACACGTTTACCGCAAAGGCGAAATTCGTCGATAAATTTGCAGCGGCAAACTGCGAAATCATCTACAAGCTTTTGCAGAGAATGAACGTGAGAATCACAAGGGAAATTGCAAACTGCCTTTATACGGGAATTTCCACCGACACAGGCTGTTTCAGATACACCAACACTACGGCGGAAACTATGCGTGTTGCGGCAAGCCTTATGGACTTCGGCTGTGACACCGCATACATAAACAAGGCTATGTTCGAAACCAAGTCAAAGGAAAAAATCCAGCTTGAGCACGCTGTTTACAACACAATAAAGTACTGCGCCGACGGCAAATGCGCTATAATCTATACAACGCTTGATATGATGAAGAGCCTCAACATAGGCGATGACGAGATGGAGGGGCTTGCTTCAATTCCACGTCAGATTGAGGGCGTTTTAATCGGCATTACGATGCGTGAAAAGGAAGGCGGATTTTTCAAAATTTCGGTGCGCACAAACGGCAATATCAATGCTTCCGACTTCTGTTCGCAGTTCGGCGGCGGCGGTCACCCTGCGGCGGCAGGCTGTACGATTGAGGGCGACCTCAGAACGGTGCGTAACAAGCTTATTAAAGCGGCGGAAAAATTCCTATGAACGGCGTATTGTTAATAGACAAGCCGCAGGAGTTTACCTCCTTTGACGTTGTTGCGGTGATAAGAAGGCATGCAGGGCAGAAGAAAATCGGTCATACCGGAACGCTCGACCCCAACGCAACGGGCGTGCTTGTTGTGCTCTTAGGTAATGCAACAAAGGCTCAGGACTTGATATTAAATCACGACAAAACCTATGTTGCGGATTTCAGGCTCGGCATTACAACCGATACGCTCGATATATGGGGCGAGGTTACAAATGAAAAAAAGTCCTCAGTCACAGGTGAGGACATTCAAAATATAATTCCCGAATTTACGGGAGAAATCAGCCAGATACCGCCTATGTTCTCGGCAGTTCAGAAGAACGGACAAAGACTCTATGACCTTGCAAGACAGGGAATAGAGGTTGAGCGTGAGAGCAGACGTGTTACAGTCTACAGCCTTGAAATGCTCGGCTTTGACGAAGAAACGCAGTGCGGAAAATTAAAAGTTGCCTGCTCAAAGGGCACGTATATCCGCACACTGATTGACGATATCGGCAGAGCACTCGGAGTCGGCGCAGTTATGACGGGGCTGAGAAGAACGTCAGCCTGCGGCTTTGACATTTCGGACTGCATAACACTTGAAAAGGCAAGGGAGCTTGGCGAAAGCGGAACGCTTGGAGAAAGGCTTTTAAGCGTTGAAAGCCTTTTTGAAAGTCTTGGTTATGTAAGCGTTTCAGACGCTCAGGCAAGACGCTTTTCAAACGGCGGTTCACTCGACATTGACAGAACGTACCTTAAAAAGCTTGACGTAAAAGACGGCGATATTTTCAGAGTAAAGGACAGGGAAAATAACTTTCTCGGACTCGGCGTTGTTGACTTGGAAAAACGCCTGTTGAAAATATTTAAATTAATTCGGAATTCGTAATGCGTAATTCGGAATTGTGGTCGAGCGGACAGCTTGGAATAATTTGAAATACCGGTGCCCTAATTAAATTTATTGTTGCGGTTTTGTTGGATAAGCTGTTCCCTGTTATTAACTATTCGCTTGACTTCTGACTTTTAGTTATAGAAACAAGTATTTTGATTAATTCCTGACAATCATTATAAATACTGTAAAAAGCGTTTTTATCTATAAAATCACTTTCATATAGCAACTCAAGCCAATATTCCGTTTCGCTGGCTTCTTTTAATGAAATGTTCATTTTGGCATAAAAGTCAGATTTGCTTTGTCCTCTTATCGCTTCTTTTATATTTGCGCCAATGCTTGTACCACTACGAAGAATTTGTTTTGATAACACATATTCTTCTTTTTCGTCACAAAGGTGTTTATATAATTTTATTATCCGCAAAGCAAATGATTTACTTTTTTCTACAATAATATTATCTGTTTTCATAATTATCACCAATTTTAAGGCAATATCGCACACTCTTGGTCTGCGATATTGCCTTATTATAATTTTATACTATAACTATGTTTAAGTACAAAACTAAAGATTGCTGTTTGTAAAAGGTATAAAATAAAGATTAATAATTCCGAATTACGCATTCCGAATTCCGAATTAAAATACCCTGTATTTCAGCGGCTCTGTTTCGTACACGTTGTTTCCGTCACTGTCGATTGCGACGATGCACGGGAAGTCCTCTACCGTGTATCTGCGTACGGCTTCCGTTCCTAAGTCCTCGTAGCAGAGAATCTCCTCCGATTTTATGCTCTTTGCAATCAGCGCCGCCGCTCCGCCGATTGCGGCAAAGTACACGCACTTGTTCTTTACAATCGAGTCAATAACATCCTTGCTCCTTGCGCCCTTGCCTATCATTCCCTTTAAACCGAGGTCGAGCAGTGCGGGAGCGTATTTATCCATTCTGTAGCTTGAGGTAGGACCTGCGGGGCCTACTGCGTAGCCGTCTTTGGCAGGTGCAGGGCCTACATAGTAAATCAGCTCGCCCTTAACGTCAATCGGCAGCTCCTTGCCCTGTTCAATCAGCTCAAAAAGCCTTTTGTGTGCGGCGTCCCTGCCTGTCAGAATCGTGCCGGTAAGCAGAACGCTGTCGCCTGCCTTTAAGCTTTTAATATCTTCGTCCGTAATCGGGAGCGTAATTTTCTTAGTCATTTTATCCCTCCGTCAGATTGTTGTAGTTGCGTGTCTTGCGGCGTGACAGCAGATGTTGACCGCAACCGGCATTCCTGCAATGTGTGTGGGCGAGGTTTCAATATTCACGCCGATTGCGGTTGTGTTGCCGCCCAGTCCCGCAGGACCGAAGCCCATTTTGTTGATTTCATTTAATAATTCGTCCTCTAAAGCGGCATAACGTTCGTCCTCGTTTTTGGTGTCAATCGGGCGGAACGTAGCCTTTTTTGCAAGCTGAGCCGCACGCTCAAACGTGCCGCCGATTCCCACTCCGACAACAATCGGAGGACAGGGGTTGGGGCCTGCCTTAAAAACCGTATCAAGGATAAACTGCTTTACGCCCTCAACGCCGTAGGACGGAGTCAGCATTTTGATTGCAGACATATTCTCACTGCCGAATCCCTTTCCGCCTGCGGTGATTTTAATCGTGTTTCCGCTGACAATCTTCGTGTGGATAATCGCAGGCGTGTTGTCACGAGTGTTCACCCTGTCAAAAACAGGGTCTGCTACAACGCTCTTGCGCAGACAGCCTTCTTCATACGCCTGACGAACACCCTCATTTACTGCCTCGTCAAAGCTTCCGTCCTCAATTATCACCTTGTCGCCGTACTCGACAAACAGCACCGACATTCCCGTGTCCTGACAAAGCGGAATTTCCTCCTTTGCGGCGATTCTGTCGTTCTCGATAATCTGCGACAGAACGCTCCTGCCGACGGGCGACTGCTCGTTTTCGCAGGCTTTTTCAAGTGCGCTCATAATATCCTTGCCGATAAAGTAGTTACAGTCCATAAACAGCTTTTTGACTGCGGCTGTAACCTCGGCGGCTTTTATTCGTCTTATTTCCATTTCCATATGCTAAATCCTTTCATTTCAGTTAGTTATTTAAGTAGATTATAAACGATAATTCAGCGGTGGATTATAGCAACGTTGACGTAGGGACACTCACACCGTGTCCACACAAAAATTGCAATGCAATTTTTGTGAATGGGACGTGTAGGAACCCGTCCCCTACGGAAAGGTTTGTT
>CAMBNE010000091.1 GCA_945868935.1 uncultured Clostridia bacterium | reverse complement strand
TAATACATCAAGAAGTCCGAGAGATAAATCAAGCTGTTCCTTGCCGGGCTTGCCTCTTGCCATATTGAGCTTTAAGCCCTTTCCCTTGACATCCTCGTATTCTTTTGTAAGTGCGGCATATTCCTTTTCAAGTTCTTCCCTGCCACAGTTTAAATAATTCATTTTGCTATCCCCTTAATATATAATTGCAAAAATTCTTTTAAAACCTTTATATATTCTATAGCATACGGGGATAAAATGCAAGTCTTTTTTATAAATCTTGCATTTTTAGTTAAACAAAAAAGAACAGACTTACAAGCTTGTTTTTGTTCAAAGTTTGTAAGTCTGTTATATATTGCTCTAAATTAGTAGTATTGATAGTAATAATAACCCTTTTTATTCCTTTTCTGACTTAATTCGCAGCCGACTTCAATCAGTCCCAATACCTTTGAATCTGCAAGCTTTACGCTGTCAAGAAGCTTCTGCAAATCTCCGTGAGTTGTTGAACGCTCTCTGACAACAACAACAAATCCTGCAATTAAATCTTTGAGCAGTAAAGCGTCGGCAACAACACCGATAGGCGGAGTATCAAAAATAATATAGTCGTATTCCTCGGAAAGCTTATCAATAAGTTCAATAAATGTTGCGGAGCACATAAGCTCAGACGGATTAGGCGGGATAGTTCCCGACGGAAGAATGTCAAGATTGTTAAGCACATCACGCTTTACCGTATCTTCAAAAGATACCATCTTTCCGATTATATTAGAAAGACCGGAAGAGTTATCAATCTTGAAAATATTGTGAATATTCGGACGTCTTAAATCGCAGTCGATTAAAAGTACTCTCTTTTCCATTTTAGAGAAAGAGATTGCAAGATTAGCAGAAACCGTACTTTTTCCCTCACCTTTTGAGTGACTTGTTACGGCAAAAATCTTTTTATCAACAGCAGAAAGTGAGAACATAATGTTTGTTCTGGCTGATTTATATGACTCAACAATTGCAAATTTTGATTTATCGGACAATGTTCCGCCTGACTTTTCAATAGTATTCTTTTTATTCTTTTCTTTTCCGAACAGCTTTATTTTCATTGCAATCACCTACCTTGAGTTTCAAAATCAGGAATTTCCGCAAATACAGGTAAGCCGTAGATTTCCTGAATATCATCATCAGCTTTGATTGTTGTATCAATGAGTTCAAGGAGAATTGCTATCAGGCAGGAAGCTGCAAGTCCTACAATCAAGCCTATGAGTGTGTTTTTAAGATTATTTGGTTCATAAGGTCTTGTAGGAACCTTTGCCTCACGTATATTTCCTATCTGTCCGTACTGCAAAAAGCTCTTAAATACATCCTCACATTTATCTGCAACCTGATTTGCGACATTTGCACACTTCTGAGGGTCTGCACCGGAAACAGATATAGTAATAAAGAATGTGCTCTGATTGACAGAAATATCAACATAACAATCATCATAAAGTGATGTTATCTCATCTGAATTTTTAAAAAGAGTAACACATATGCCAGCAAGGTTTGAAGAACCGCTGATATCGGCGCTGTAGATTTTGCCGCTCTCTTTATTGGCTTCACTTGCACCGTTGTAGTTCTGAACATATATCATAGCAGAAGTGCTGTACATTGGAGTAATGATAAATTTTGAATATAGAAAAAACAATATGCCCACCAATAAAGTAGCAAGAAGAATGAATTTCAGTCTGTGAAGCAGAACACCGATTATTTTTTGTATTGTAATATTCTTTGGCATTACGTTTTACTCCTTCATCACATAAAATAAAGTTTTATACAAAATGAGCGCATTCTTATATTTTATATCTAATTTATTATATTATATAACAATATAACAATAATTCTATATTAGAATTATCCGACAAAAAATAAAGGAAGTCCACCGGACTTCCTTTATTAAAAGTTATTTTTTACAAATTATCCTACTACATTGAGGAGTACTGCAACAGCAGAACCGATTACACCTGCAACATTCGGGCCCATAGCGTGCATAAGCAGGAAGTTGCCCGGATTCTCCTGCTGACCGACTCTCTGTGCAACACGTGCAGCCATAGGAACAGCAGAAACACCGGCAGAGCCGATAAGCGGATTAACCTTGCCGCCTGTAAACTTATACATCAACTTACCGAACAGAACACCGCAGGCTGTACCCATACAGAACGCTACTAAGCCAAGAAGAATAATGAAAAGTGTGCTGGGCTGCAGGAAATTCTGTCCCGAAGCTGTTGCACCGACAGTCGTGCCGAGGAATATTGTGATAATATTCATAAGCTCGTTCTGTGCAGTCTTTGCAATTCTTTCAACTACGCCCGATTCCTTAAAGAGGTTACCAAGCATAAGCATACCAACAAGCGGAGCTGCGTCGGGCAGGAAGATTGCAATAAGAATTACAACGATTACGGGGAACATAATCTTCTCAAGCTTTGAAACGGGACGGAGCTGCTCCATAACAACCGAACGTTCCTTCTTTGTTGTAAGAAGTTTCATAATCGGAGGCTGAATAATCGGAACAAGCGCCATATAAGAGTAAGCCGCAATAGCAATTGAACCTAAAAGATGCGGAGCAAGCTTTGTGGTAACATAAATTGCAGTAGGACCGTCAGCGCCGCCGATGATACCGATTGCGCCTGCTTCAGCCTCTGTGAATCCAATAAGGATAGCACCTGTAAAAGTGATGAAGATACCAATCTGTGCTGCTGCACCGAGAATAAGGCTCTTGGGGTTGGCAATAAGAGGACCGAAGTCTGTCATACAGCCGATTCCAAGGAAGATAAGCGGCGGGTAGATACCGAGCTTTACGCCCTGATAGAGGTAGTAAAGCAGTCCGCCGTAGGTCGGATTGTTATAATAAACTACACCATCAGGGAAAATCTGCGATTCGTGACCTGCTGTAGCAATGCTTCTTTCGGCACATTGCTCAGCTGTCAGCCATTCACCTGACGGAGCCGCCATAATGTCGGGATAGAGGTTAACGAGCAGCATACCGAATGCAATAGGAAGAAGCAAAAGCGGCTCATACTGCTTTTTAATAGCCAGATAAAGCAGAACAATTGATACGCCAATCATAACGTAGTTCTGCCAGTTCAGAGTAAATATACCCGAACTTTGCAAAATGCCGTTTACGGCATCAACGAAACCCTGTAAAATTTCCATAAATAACGTCCTTTCCGAAAAACTTTAGCCTTAAAACGGGCGTGTATTATCAAGAATTCCGGCATTTGCCCATGCAGAACGACCGGCGTCTGACTTTTTAATACTCTTTATTCTTGCTTTTCCGGAAGAACCGTACATTGTTGCAACGGCTGCGGAAATTACGGCAACTACTTCATCTGTTACACCGTCCTGAGCCGACTGAACAGAAGGAGTTGAAACAACAGGAGCTGCTGCGGGAGCCGAAACAGAAGGAATTTCTTCCTTTATCTTAACCTTTTCTTTTTTCTTCTTGCCGCTTTGCTGTGCCTTCTGAACAATTGTACTGTACAGCTTGATGATTAAAATCAAAAGGAGAAGCACTGCAAAAACAACTACAAATCCTGTCAGAATAACCTTTCCGGCTGAAATACCTTTTTCATACAAGGACATTCCGGAATCTGCGAGGATTGAAGTTACGTTTGATAAATTCATAAAACGACCCCCATATTTGTGTATTACATATAGGTTAATTATACTTTATTCGCCACTTTTTTTCAATAAAAAATAAAGGGCGAATATTATTTTGGTGATATAACTAAATTTTATAGTACATTGAATAAATATTTGTATTTATATTTTTCCGTAATTTAAAACATTATTACAGAATTTATCTGTTTTATTCGATAAGGCCAAGCTTTTGCTTCCACTTTAAAATTCTTTTAACAGAATTATCAATCTGCTCAACAGGAATTTCACCGTTTTGTACTGACAATAGCACTGCGGGATACTGCTCTTCTACATCACTGCAACAGAGTAAGTCGTTGCCGCTTTTTATTGCAAGAACTGCCGCATTCTCAGTACCGGTATAGTCAGTGATTGCACCCATTGACAAATCATCGGTCATTATTACACCGTCAAATCCTAATTGATTTCGCAGAATATTGTGTACTTCTTCCGACAAGGATGCAGGGTATTCATCATCCATACAGCTTACTATATTGTGAGAAAAAAGAATACAATCCGCTCCGCTGTTGATGCCTTCAATAAAGGGTTTAAAGTCAGTCTCCGTAAAAGCTGAAATATCACGGTTATCATAGGCAATTCCAGTGTGAGTATCTTCATTATTGCCGTAACCGGGAAAATGCTTTAATACTGTACCGAGCTTTTTCTCACTGCTGATTTCAACAACCTTTTTTACAAATCTGCTTACCTCATCAGCATCGCCGCTGAAAGAACGGTCATACATAAATGCGCTGTAATCAGACGTTACATCACATACGGGAGCTAAATTTACATTGATTCCGAGAGAAAGCAATAAGTCAGCTTTTTCAGCAGCATCTTCTTCAATTGCGCTCCAACCTCCGTTTGCATAAATATCACGAGGCGACAAAAACGGAGTTTCACGCAGATTTTCGTTACTGCTTACTCTTACAACCGTTCCGCCCTCTTCATCAACACCGATTAAAAGCGGAATTTTGGCACTATTCTGACAACTGTTAATGTTTTCCGTTATTTCTTCACGAGTTTTTCCGTCAAAGTCTTTGCCGAATAAAATATATCCTCCGAGGTTATACTCCGTCACTTGCTGTACTTCATCAATGTCGGGGTATCTGACGAAGAACATCTGCCCTACCTTTTCTTCAACCGTCATTTCGGAAATTAAATTATCAATTCTTTTTTCAGCCTTTTCCTCTTCGGAAATAGTTGTAGGCTGTGCGGTTGTATTCTGCTGTTGAGCATTATCTATGACATTCTCTGATGATGAAGAATTATCAGAATTACAGGCAACGCACAACGTTGCGATTGCAATCAGAGTTAGTAATGATAATATTTTCTTCATCAGTCATTTCCTTTCTCTGCAAGCTTTCTGCCCATAAGCACGCCCATTACAGACGCCATCATAAGTCCTCTTGTCCAGCCGCTTGAATCGCCAAGACAGTGCAAGCCGTTAAGACTTGTATTGAAATCCTTGTCCATTTTTACACGGTTTGAATAGAATTTAAGCTCGGGTGAATAAAGCAGGGTTTCCGTAGAAGCAAAACCGGGAACTACGTGGTCAACTGCGTGTATAAAATTAATGATGTTCACCATTGCTCTGTAAGGCATTGCGGCAGTTATATCTCCTGCAACGGCATCGGGAAGCGTTGGGCGAAGGTTTGAGCGAGAAAGCTCATTTTGCCATGTACGCTTTCCGTCGAGAATATCTCCGAAACGTTGGACAAGAATATGACCGGCACCGAGCATATTTGTAAGCTCACCTACCTTCTGAGCATAGGCTATCGGCTGATTAAACGGAACATTGAAATTGTGCGAAACAAGAATAGCAAGATTAGTGTTACTGCTTTTAAACTCCTTGTAGGAATGTCCGTTTACTACCGCAAGGTCGTTGTCATAGTTTTCCTGACTTACAAAGCCGCCCGGATTCTGACAAAAGGTACGAACCTTGTTTTTGTATGGATTGGGATAACCGATAAGCTTGGATTCATAAAGTACTTCGTTTACCTTTTCAATGATT
>CAMBNE010000090.1 GCA_945868935.1 uncultured Clostridia bacterium | reverse complement strand
CGAGCTTATTGAAAAGCTATTCTTCAATGACGGAATCAGATTGACTGTAGATGATATTAAGCCGTTCCTTGTCACCAAAAATGACGTAGACCAAAATAAGCGTTGCTATGAGTTTCTTAATGATTTTGTAATTGCAAATTACATACGATTTGACACGCAAAACAAAGATTATAACGGCGAAATTTACGGCGATGTAAGGTCAGATTATGTTTATATCATCAAGAGCAAATTCGACCAAATTTTGACAGACAACGGTTATAACCCGAGAGCATTTTTGAGTTGGGCGGCTAAAAATGGATTGCTAAAATGCAGTAAAGGCAGAAATGTTATTACTCACAGGATAAAAGATATAAGCGGAACCTGCACCTGCGTTGCGTTGCTTCGTCCTGATGAAAACAGCGAAATTGATATAAACAGCAATGATGATTTACCTTTTGATTAAAGAAAGTGTGCAGTTGTGTACTCCGTGTGTAAATTTTTATTGATTTGTATACATATAAAAAACCGCATAGATAAGCCGTTTTTAAAGCAACTGTGTGAAATGTGTGCGGTGTGTGCAGTTTTTTTAATAAACTCTTATATAGTGTTTATATTGTAAAAATAAAATCAATAAAAATAAACTCTTTGCATATAGCGACTTTTTACTGCACACACTGCACACAATGCACACAAATTATTAAAAACCGCATAGATAAGCCGTTTTTAAAGTGTGCAATTTTAAAAAGTAAATGCACACAACGCTCACACAAGGAATAATTCAATGAAAGAAATAAAATTAAAATGTGCCAAATGCGGCTATGTGTTTAGCGGACTGCAAATCCGCAAATGCCCGTACAGTAAAAGAGGCTTACACGTCTGCGTGTACTGCTGTAAAAGCTGTCCGCACGTTAAGCAGGTCAAGCACGGCTGTATTTGCACTTATTCAAAAATTAAGGAGGACAAAAATGGATAGAGAAATATTATTCAGAGGAAAACCTAAAGATAAAGACTGCCAAATGTTCAAAAATTTACAAATACATATGCAAGACGGATTTATTTACGGCTCGCTTATAGTACAAGATGATGCCTATTATATTTGCACTTCTGCGATTAAACATTGCATATCTTATATTAACAACGGTATCGTTACTATGGTAGAAGTTATCCCCGAAACCGTCGGACAGTACACAGGCTTGACCGACAAGAACGGAACGAAGATTTTTGAGGGGGATATTGTTAAAGACGAACAAAGCGGATATGAATATGTAATAAAGTGGTTTTCTGAGTATGCTTGTTTTGCTTTGGCAAACAAAAACGGTCATATGGAATATGATGTTGATGAATTTGAAATGTTAATGAACGATTTAATTGTCATTGACAATATCCACGACAATCCCGAATTAATTAATCAGGAGGGCTGACAATGGCAAGTAAAAGATTAATTTATAAAGATGAATTTGGTGACACGCATACTACTGATGATAGAATTAACGGCAAATTTATCGGTGACAAAGCTGTACGTGAAAAACTGTTTGAATATGAACAGGAAGAAAGCGAAGGCAAGCTAATCCATCTGCCGTGTGAAATTGGCGCTACAGTGTATGTAAAAATGCAATTTGGTGGCTACGCCGAGGCAAAGGTTAGAGATTATTCTTACTTTATCTCCTGTGGATTTTGCGTTGTTGTTACAAGCGAAAAATTTGATAAACAGCATATACCTTTTTCTGAATTCGGTAAAACAATATTTTTAACATCAAAGGAAGCTGAACTATCCGGCTAAATCGGATAGTTGAAAGGAGAATTTAAATGGCAGAAAACGTACTAGAACGTATGAGCAGAATCGGCGCAGATAGAAAAATAGCCGATTTTAAAGTAAAGCAAAAAGAAAATTATGATTTTAAAGTCAATTATGCTCGTATCAGAGCGTGGGAATTTTATAACGAATGTGCAAAACGTGATTTAAACGTCCACGTATCAGTCGGAGGACTTGACAGCATAACGTTACTTTTGTTTTTAAGGTCAATCGGCATTGACGCTCCCGGAATAAGCGTGTCATATCTTGAGGATAAAAGCATTATGGCAGTACATAAAAAACTCGGAGTTGTAAGTTTAAAGCCTGCGAATAAGGCTGACGGAGTGCCTTGGAAAAAATCCGAGATACTTCAAGAATTTGGTTTTCCGGTTTTATCAAAAGAAATTGCCGGCAAAATCGAAACTTTGCAACACCCGACAGGGAAGAATAAGACAGTCAGACACGCTATCATCACAGGCGAAACAGGTGCTTACGGAGGTTATCAGAAAAACAGCCGAATGAAGATGTCACAGAAATGGCTTGAAAAGTTCGGCGGTTACGAGAATGAAAATGAGGGCGTTAATTATGGCACTCCGAATTTTAAAGTATCATCTAAATGTTGTTACTATCTCAAAGAAAAGCCTTGCGACGATTGGGCGAAAGAACATAACAGTGTACCTTATCTTGGACTTATGGCTTCCGAGGGCGGCAGACGTGCTAAGTCGCTTATGATTAACGGCTGTAATTATTTTGGCAAGTCAACAATCCGTTCTGCTCCGTTTGCTATTTTTAACAGACAGGATATTTTACAGCTTGCACTTGACTTAAATGTTCCGGTTCCCGAAATTTACGGAACAATCGAACGCAAAGAGGACGGCACACTTTACACTACAAAGGCACAGAGGACAGGCTGTAGTATGTGCGGATTTGGAATACATATGGAAAAACGCCCACACAGATTTGATTTGCTGAAAGAGCGAAATCCTAAAGAGTGGGAATATTGGATGTATAACTGCTGTACCGATGAGAACGGTGAAAAATACGGCTGGGCAAGAGTGCTTGACTATATCGGAGTAGGTTATTGAGGAGTGAAAACAATGGTTGAAAAAGAATACATAGAGCGTGAAGAAGTAAGAGAGGCTTTTTATATGGAATTTGACGAAGATTATGCGGATGATGTCGTAGACAGGCTTCCCACCGCCGACGTGCAGGAGGTCAGGCACGGGAAGTGGATAGAACAACTTGATGGTACTCATTATTGCTCATACTGTGGTCGAGATGCAACCTATACTTTTGATGGTAACGAAGTTTGTGGAATTACGTGTACATATTGCGGCACTATAATGGACAGAGGTGAATAAAAATGATTAAAAAATTTATAGTTTGGTATTTAAACAAACATAACAATGTTATTTATCATAACGGTACTGTAATAAGAAGATTCACAAAGAAATACTACGATAGACTTATGGAGTCTGGAATTAGAAGTGGAAAATGGATAAAAGAGAAATGTCAAGGTGATTATGGGCGTTGTTCGGAGTGCTCTTGTCGTATTCCGTGGATACCACAGAATTATATATTTTGCCCCAACTGCGGTGCAAAAATGGATAAAAATTAAACTATACTTTGATTTTTTGCAACATAAATTATAACTATACTTAAGGAGTGAGCAGGAATGAAAATACATGAAATAAAGCTCAATATTGAATTTTGCGACGCTGTTTTCAACGGAGAAAAAACATTTGAAGTCAGATTTAACGATAGGGGTCATCAGACAGGAGACAGAATTAAATTTATCCCCATTGACAGTCACGGTGCTATTGCTAGACATAAAATCGCTAAAACAGAATACGAAATCACTTATATGCTTAATGGTTGGGGGATTAAAAACGGGTATGTCGTTTTAGCAATAAAGGAATTACCCTTTACAGAATGGAGCGATGATAAATGATTTTAGCAGGACTGTTATTTATCGCTTACGGAGCTTTTGTAATCATACTCGCTCATAAGCTCGCAGATTAATTTACAATCCGCTCCGCACGGCGGCTATCAAATACACAATTTTTAGTTGCAAAATTAATACCCTCGGTGCGGCGAGGGTGGGAGGTGTGATATTGACTGCAAAAGAAATCAAGCGCATAAATAAGGAGATTTCGAGGCTGAAAGCAAAGGTAATCAGGCTTGAAAGCGAAGCTACAAACACCGCTCCGAAGTTGTCCGATTCTCCCGGTGGGGGAAGCGTATCGGACAAAATCGGTAACGCAGTAACGCAGATTACGGACATACAGCGAGAAATACAAAATCTTGAAATATTACGCAATTCGGCTTTAAATCGCTTATCAAGGGATATTTTTGAGGAGAATTGCTTGTTTATGCACTTCTGTTTGAAATATAGTTGGGCAAAGATAGCAGTAATTACGGGCGGCATTAACTCACCTGACAACATAAGAATAAGGTGCAGTAATTATAAATGGTAAACTTGTTCGTTTTTTCGGTTTTAGTGCTGTATAATGTAAACTGTAGAAAGTTACAAGATGATAAGTTCATTTGATAATCTCTCCTTAATCAAACCGCCTGCGTTTCGTGGGCGGTTTAACTTTGCAAGAAAGGCGGTGTTACCGTGAAAGATAAATTAAACGCAAGACAAAAGAAATTTGCTGAATATTATGCGCAGAGCGGTAATACCGTTCAGAGTGCAATTAAAGCGGGATATTCTGAAAATTACGCAAATACAAATGCTTGTAAATTGTTAGAAAATGTTAGAGTTTCGGAATACATCAAACAGCTATCCGATAAGCTTAAAGACGAGCGAATATTATCAGCGAAAGATAGACAGCTTATTTTGTCCGAGATAGCTAAAAATGAGAATCACATTGAGGACACGAGCGATGTTATCAAGGCTATTGACCTGCTTAATAAAATGACGGGTGAATATCTGAACAAGGTGGAAGTCAACGGCTCATTGAATACTCAAATAAATAAACTTGATAAGATATTGGAGCAAATATATGATGAATGATTTTTGCAAATCCGCACTTTTGACGCTGAAAAACAAAAAACGCTCAAAATTTAAAGTCGGAAAAGAAATTTATAATTTTGAAGCCGTGACAGCCGGAAGGCTACCGGATAATGACGAGATATTTACGCTTATTAGCGTTTCTGGAGGCTTTTCTTCGCTTGCAATTATTTTGAGTATTGCACAAAAAGAAAAAATAGAACAGATATATTGCTCAACATTTCGCATTGGCAAGGAGCATTTTAAAAAGCTTTACGGCTCATTTTTGAGTGGAAATATCAAATTTGCTGAATTTTACACGTCTGATGTGCAAAAGAAAACCGACAAGGATAAATATGATTACCTCGGATTTATTAAAAATATTTGCACAGAAACAAAATTGATTGTAAAGCCTGTAAAAAATCATTCGAAAGTTATTTTGATGAAAACTTTAAAAGGCAATTACTATATTGTCGAAACCTCATCAAATCTAAACGAAAATCCTAAAATCGAACAGTTTTCGATATCTAACGATGTAGAATTGTTTGACTTTTATAATAATAATCTTTTCGAGTTGTTGCGGAATGCCTGACTTACTTTTATCAAAAAAATATAAAGCGTTTTTGCGTTGTAATGCTCCTGTTGAATTTCTCGAAGGAACTACAATGGCAGGAAAAACGACTGTCGGACTTTTTAAGTTTATGCTTAAGGTTGCACAGTCGCCGAAAAAGCTCCATATTATAGCCGCTAAGGATACCGGTACGGCTGAAAAGAATATAATCAATAAGGACCTCGGAATTATAGACGACTTCGACGAGCTTGCCGAATATAACGGCAACGGAACGAAGGACGATAAAATTCCGCATATTCTGTTCCATACGTCATTGG
>CAMBNE010000089.1 GCA_945868935.1 uncultured Clostridia bacterium | reverse complement strand
GCTGACAATGGTATCTACTCTAAGTAATGGAATGATGGTCGGCGGTGTAGCAATAAACTCAAAAAGTGCAAGCGTTATTGCCTGCATTATATACTTCCCGATGTTGATTTTTTCGGGAGCGACACTTCCTTTTGAGGTAATGCCCGAAGTTATGCAAAAAATTGTGAGCGTTTTCCCGTTGACACAGGGTATAAAGCTGATGAAGTCAGCTTTTCTCGGCTTGCCTACCCAGGATGCGTGGATTCCTATCGTGATTATGGCAACCGTAACCGTTATTTGCACAGGAATTGCAGTTAAATTCTTTAAGTGGGAATAACCGATTAAGATTACCCGCAGACACAAATAAGAAAGTCGGAAAATAAAAACAACCCTCAATCAACTTTTACGGTGATGATTGAGGGTTTTAATTTTAATCGAGAATTTTTCTAATTTAATTATTTGCAGAAATCGCATTTATTGCATAGAATTCTGAACAAGCAAGCTTATGCTTTCAGCTTTTGCTCAATTTCTTTGTCAGGCCAATATCCCCATGATTCCACAATTTTGCCATCTGCAACCTTAAAGTTCTCCAATGCTTCAAAGCTGATATGTTTTCC
Organism: uncultured Clostridia bacterium; assembly: GCA_945868935.1. Taxonomy (GTDB): domain Bacteria; phylum Bacillota; class Clostridia; order Oscillospirales; family Acutalibacteraceae; genus Ruminococcoides. The sequence continues at coordinate 5,058 of CAMBNE010000089.1, read as the reverse complement.
GGTGGCAGGTATTCCCATACAAGTTCCGATATGAATACCGTCATAGAGAATTCTGGTTGCAACCATTTCATTCTCAGAAAATACATCAAGCACCTTGATTTTTAAGTCAGCGAACTGTCCCTCCACAATTTTCAGGATATTCACCGCATCCGCATTGCTTCTTGCACCGGCAGGGCTGTGGTCTATGTAATTCTCTGCTACACATTCCATAATATAATCATAATTGTGATTTGAGTACCCTTCCGTAAAGAAGCTGACTACTAATTCTTTGTTGTTCATAGTTATTTTTCTCCTTTTCAATTCATTATTTCTACTTTTATGTTTTTCATCGGAAAAGTATCCTAAATAATAATATACTTTTTAATTTCCGAAAAACTATCAAATACAGGCACACCGCATTGTTGCAATAATTTCGGCGACTGCTGTCCTCCCGAGAACAGCACACAATCTACGCATAACGCAAGAGCGGTGTCGCAGTCGTGTACAGTATCGCCGATATACAGCGTTTGTTCCGGAGCAAATTTGTGTTCCGTCATATATCGTCTGCCACGTATAGTTTTACTTTCCATTACGATATTCTGTGTACCGAGAATATCCTCAAAATATTCCTCTACAGAAAATTTGCGTGCGTATTTTGTGATTACTTCTGTTCTGAAAGCAGACAATACTACCTGACGGTAGTTTTCATCAACAAAGAAATGCAGTAATTCCTCAACGCCTTTGTGTAATCCGATTTTATCGGAAAGCTGATTATACAAAACGCCCCATTCTTCGTCGAGCATTTGAATATCGTGTTTATTCAGGTCAAAAATTTTACTGTAAAAATTCACAATAGGCGTGTCAATATTATCCCGATAATACTCTAACGTAATTGCTGGATAGCCGTATCTTTCCAACAGAATATTTGTAGCTTCAAAAGCAACGGGTGTATCGTTGAGAATTGTACCGTTCCAATCCCAAAGAATATTTTTGTATTTCAATTTTTATCCTCCATTATTAATTCAGGAAATTTCTACGCTCAACTTCTTTCAATAAAAGCGGCTGAATATGAGGATAAGTCCACTTTGACGGTAACTCGTCAAATAATTCAATCTTTTCAATTTCGCTGTGCAGCTCCGTTTCGAAGGTAGTAATATCCGCAAAATAGAGCTTTCCGAATGTTTCTACTCCGTTGAAATTATCCGGGGCAGTTACCGAGTAAACGCAGATTGGCTTGATAGTATAATCAATCGCACCGGTTTCCTCATACAATTCACGTTTTGCAGTATCGTCGATATTTTCGCCTGCTTCTCTGTGACCGCCCGGACATTCGTATGTATCACGCTCTTTATGCTTGCAGAACACCCACTTGCCGTTTGACTTTGCGACAATTACAGCAAATTTTAAAAGCTTGTCATCTACTGTATCATAAAACTTTACTTCCATTTTTATATTCCTTTCAATATTCCGTAAGCGTTTCAAATAATACTGCCTGATAGAAGATATCTTTTCATATTTTTTTGCGTTTATCTTTAATCATTGGTCTTTATTTTTTCTCATAATCTCATAAATCATAAATGCACCGTAGCCGATATCGTATTTGATATGCTTTACCGTTTTAAATCCTCGGTTTTCATAGAAGATACAAGCAGGAAGTGAAGCGTCAAGCTCGCAGTAATCGTATTTTGAGAAAATTTCTTTTTCAAGCTTGTCCATAATAAGACTGCCGTAGCCTTGTCCCTGAAATTCAGGCAGAACATAAACTCTTGTAATATGATTGTCGGTATGACTGCCTGTGCCTATAATTTCGCCGTCCTTGATTAAAACGCTTATTCTGCCTGCTTCAATATCTTTAACTATATTATCAATGCTGTGAAGTCTGCCGAAAAAGTCAACAACAGCCTTTGTATAGTAATCGGGATAAATTTCAGCCTTGGTGTGCTGAACAATATAGCATACTCTTTTTGCTTCATCAAGCGTTGCTTTTCTGTATTCTATGTTCATTTTATCACTCCCTACAACCATTGAATAAACGCAGTTTTATCATCTGAATTGTAGCCTGCTTTTTTATAAAAGTTTAAAGTGATGTCATTCTTTGAGCCTGTGAGCAACATCATTTTGTAGCAATCCGCTTTCTGTGCAAGTTCTTTTGCATAATTAAGGCACATTGTTGCGTAGCCTTTTCCTCTGTAATCAGCGTGTGTAACCACATTTTCAATAAAAGCATAGGGTCGGATATTTCTTGTAAGATTCGGAATAATCACGCAAACGCAGGAAGAAACAATTTTGCCGTCAACCTCACAAACAATAATATGATGATTTGCGTCGTTGCAAATTGTGTTCCATGTTTTCTGTAAATGTTCTGTATTCTCAGGGACTCCCAACTCATGCAAATGCGTATATAATTCAAGCAGTTCTTTCAGTTCGTTTGCTTTGATTTCTCTAATCATTTTCATCACCTAAATTACTCACGATCTGATATTTATCTAAATTCTATCATAAAAACAGCCATACGGCAATTATTTTAAAAAATATTTTACCTGTTTAAGATAAAAAAACAAATCCGAACCTTCTCCAATCAGAGTAAGGTTCGGATTATTTTTGTTTTAGTGCAGGTTAAAGCATGTTCTTACTGCAAAAGCCGGCCTTTTAGGCTTTATATCAATATCTTCCTCCGGGGCCTAAGTTTCCGCCACCGCTTGATGAGCTTGCGGAGAGTGTGTAGCTGCTGCCTCCGGTGTAACTGCCGCCTGAGCCGTAGCCAAAGTCGTCGAGAGTGCCGCTGTAGCTGCCGCCTGTAGAAACGGTGCCGGCAGTTGAACTGCTGTTGTAGTAAACAACGCCCACGTTACCCGACACTTTAGACTGAAGTGCGGAAAGCACGTTATCGGAAGAATCCTTTACTGCGAATACTGTACTTGTGGAAACAGTGCCTACTGACTGGTTAATTACAGCACCGTCGCTCAGCTTACCGGTAATATCCTGCCACATTGCGTTTGAAGAACACACCGCCATAACAATGCCGCCGCTGAAAGTGATTTTGCTGTCTGCGTCAATCGCAAAGTCGCCGTCGTTTGTCAAATCCTGAACGAGTGTAACACCGCCCGCAAAGGTCAGTGCACCGTTGGAATCAATACCGTCGCCCGACGCAACAACTGAGATATAGCCGCCGTTAATCTGAATACTGCTGTTGGAGGAAGTGCCGGGATTAAACTGGCTGCCGCCCTGTCCGCCCGGACGTGTATTCTGAGATGATGAATCGTGACCGCCTGCCGCATTAATGCCGTCGTCGGAAGAAACAACGCTGATTGTGCCGCCGTTAATTATAACATCGCAGCCCTCCAAGCCCTCATAGCTCTTGGTAATCGTCAATATGCAGTCATTAATTGTGAGGGTAGTGTCGGCGTGAACACCGTCATCACCTGAGGTAATTGTATAGATACCGCCGTCAATCGTGATATTGCCGTTTGTATGAAGTGCGTCGTCAGTCGAGTTGATGGTATAGTTACCGTCCTTGAGAGTAGTGTCTGTGGCAGACTTAATGCCCTTCCCTACTGTATTGAGTATGAAAGTGCCGCCTGTAATGCCAATGGTGTCGCCCGTAATCGCATCATCGTCGGACTCCAGCTCAAAGGTGCCATCGTAAATTGTTACAGCGCCGTTGGAATTAATGCAATCATCTGCGGAATCAATCGTGAAATCACCTGTGGTAATGGTGTTGCCTTCATCGTCATTAAGGCCCTTGCCCGTAGTTTCCATATCGAAGGTACCGCTTTCAATGGCAATAGTAAGACCTGTAATACCGTCGTCACCTGATGTCAGCTCATAGGTGCCGCCCGAAACCGTTACTGCCGCATTGGAGTTGATACAGTCGTTATCGGTATTCATTGTTGCATTAACGTCTGTCAGAGTAATATAGTCTGCTGCGTTCAATCCCTTTGCGCCTGCTGTGAAGTTGAGCTTAGCCGCATCTACTGTTAGATATCCTTCACTCTTCACCGCATCACCTGTGGTGTTAGTGGTAAGAACAATGTTTTTGCCGATAATATCAATTGCGTCGTTAGCATGCAAGCCGTCCTTTACACTTGAAAGAATATTAATTACTCCGTTTTCAATCAGGATGTCATCGTCCGAATTAACAGCATGACTGTAGTTGCCTGTTACGTTCAGTGTACCCTTACCCTTGATTTCAAGAGAATCATCGATGTGAATTGCACCCTTTGCCTCGGAATAGTCGGCAGCGTAATCGGGAGAGTCAGCTACATAGTTTTCACTGCCGCTTTCAATGGTAATGAAAGCTTTTTTGCAGCGGTCAAAGTAAATTGCAGGACCGCTTGTATTGGTAAGACTCATACCGTTCAGTCTGAGCTTAACCTTGTCGTTATCGTCCTTAATCTCGCCAGTATTAACGTAAATCATACCGTCGTCACAGGTGCCGAAAACCTCCCAGTCGCCGCCGTCGGAAATCGTGACGATATTGCCGTCAACGGAAATTCCGTCACCCGAAACGGTGATGCCGCTATTGCTGAGAATAATCTGACCGGTGTTGCTTTTCCACGCATCCTCATCAACTGCGTCTGTTGGAGAGTTAGCTGTGGTGTCCTCGGTAGCCTCTGTTGCGGTGGTGTCCTGTGTATCGCCACCGCCGATTGGCTCATTAATGGCATATTCCGTCGCAATTTCTGCGAGATATTTCTGAATCAGCGTTGCGTCGGCAACGGTAATGTAGTCATCTGCGTTGACATCAGCCGCCGCCTTTCTCTCGTCAGGGATATTCCCAAATTCCGCCGTATGCCTTTGAATCAGCGTCGCATCATTAATCGCTACCAGTCCGTCGCCGTCGGCATCGCCGAGAATCATCACATCTGATGAAACTGCTTCGTCGGAATTTGCGGCAGAAGCAATCGGCAGAGAAGCCGTTATCAGCAGCACAGATAAAACGGACGCTAAAAATGCATTTTTAACTTTCAAAAAAATCACTCCTTTTATTATTTGAAAATATTTCCCATTGTACAGATTGATTATATACTTGTAAACTTAAAAAAACCTTAAATATTTTTAAGATTTCAAAATATTTGA
>CAMBNE010000088.1 GCA_945868935.1 uncultured Clostridia bacterium | reverse complement strand
TTCCGTAGGGGCGACCCTGTGTGGTCGCCCGAAACGTCACCTATATATCAATTTATAATTCGGGCAACCGTTTTAACCTCAATATCCGATTTTTCCACTCGATTTGCCCGTCGAGGCACTCGACAAATTATGGTTTTTCTTACTAAAATGAATAACCATATTATAATTAAAGACTGCCGTATTATTTGCGACAGTCCTTTTCTGTTACTTTATATTATAAAATCTTTTTGCGTTTTCGCTTGTTATGTCCAGTACCTCCTGAACGCCCATATTGCGTACAGCGGCTATCTTTTCAGCCGCATATAAAATCATCGAGCTGTCACAGCGCTTCCCCCTGAACGGTACAGGCGCCATATACGGTGCGTCGGTTTCAAGCAGAAGTCTGTCAATCGGGATTTCAGATGCTACTTCAACGCTGTGGCGGGCATTTTTGAAGGTCACCACTCCGCCGAGGCTGATATACATTCCAAGCTTTACAGCCTCTCTCATAAGCTCCACACTTCCCGAAAAGCAGTGCACAAGCGCATTCGGGCAGTATTTTCTGAGCAAATCAAAGGTATCTCCGTGAGCCTCTCTGTCGTGAACGACGAGGGGCATTTGTAAATCAAGCGAAAGCTTAATCTGTTCCTCAAACACTCTTTTCTGCCTGTCTTTGGGAATGTCCCAGTGATAGTCAAGCCCCGTTTCGCCTATTGCAACAACCTTTTCGTGCTTTGTAAGCTCTGTAAGCCTGTCGAGATAATCGGTCGGCATATCATCAAGATTTTCGGGGTGAAAGCCGACTGCGGCATACATAAAATCGTATTTTTCTGCGTATTCTATGCTCTTTTCGGCTGTTTTCAAATCAACCGAATTGTTCACAATTGCGCATACGCCCTTGCTTTTTATGCTGTCGAGCAGTTCAAAGCGGTCGTCGTCAAACCACTTGTCGTCATAATGGGCATGTGCGTCAAAAATATTTCTGTAATTCATTTCTCACTCCGTACTGTTTCGGATAATTTCAACCTGCCTGTTTTCAAGAATCGGGATAATTTTATTCTCCATATCGTTGCGGTCAGCATACATTCCGATGTTTATGCTGTAATCATCAAGGTAAAGCTCGTATTTTCCGCTGTCACCGTCAGGCTCGGCGTCAAGGCAGATAATGTCGCTGTAGCTGTAGAAATTGCCGGTCACGTCAAAGTAGTGGCTGTTGACGTTAACACCGGTTTCGTAAACGGCTATTCCGTTATTTGCACTTAAAAACACGAAAATGAGGGCGACAAGGTAGAAAATATACAAAATAACCCTTGTGCGCTTTTTTGATTTTTCGGAGTTGAAAATTGCGTCATAGTCCTTCATTTTCCGGTATTTATTTTTGAAAAACTTGCGGTAAATGCTTTCCTTCATAAAATAAGCGGCTGTAAAACTGCAAAACAGCGCAGGAATTATACAGCACAGTGCGTTGTAAAGCTCAAGCGGACTTGCGTAGAGCGCCGAATGATAAAGTATACCCGAAATTGCGTAGTACATACCTACGCACACCGCAAGAAACGGAATCAACAGCAGACCGCAGGAGGCAAGATACGGAACAAAGCCGCTTGCACCGTGATATTCCTTTAGCCCGTCCTTGAGGCACTCGTATTCCTCGCTGAGAATCGGAGTCGGATTGTCACAGCTTTCGATATATTCAAGCAGTCTGTCCTCGTAGGCAAGGCGTTTTTTCTTCTTTTCATATTTTCGCAGAGCCTTTTTGTAGTCGCCTGCAAGAAAATCACGGTATTCATCAGTCGCAAAGGCGCACTGCTCAAACCCGAAGTAAAGGCTGAAAAGATACTCGTAAACCTCGTCAACGTTAATGCTCTCGCCGTTTTCAAGCTCGCTGTTTATGTCGGTTTCAAAGTCGATTCCGACGGTGTTGAGCACATTTTTGCGCAGTACCTCACGGATTTTTCCCATACTGTCATCGGAATTTGCAAAGTCCTTCAGCTTGGGATAAATCTTTTCAAAGTCCTTTGCAAGCCTGTCAAAGCAAAGCTCCATTCGCTGTTCGTTCTCGATAAAGCAGTAGAACCAGCAGGCAAAGTTATCGTTGTCAAAAAGCCCGATAATGTCGTACATCATACATTTTATAGGAAATTCACTCCGTTTGGTGAAGTCAACGATAATGTTCAGACCGCTTTTTTCAACAGACGCACCGCATTCAAGGCAGTATTCAAATTCAACGTTGAAACGGTTAAAGCAGAGCGTGCCGATAGCCGAGTCCTCGTCACGTATAAACCGTGTGGTAAAAGCCTCGGTAGTGTCTGCAAACTTATTAAATTTTCGTTCAAAAACATTTATTATTTCATTTATCATTTCGTAAAACAACAGTTATATTTTGTAATTAAATTCGGAGCAAAGCCACCGTCAATTCCGCATTACGCATTCCGAATTCCGAATTAACAATCTCACTCTTTCAGCTTATTCAGCTTTTCAATATGCTTTGCACGCTTGTATCGGTAGAGGATATTTTCCGCCCATTCCTTGTCAATCTTGATAAAGCCCTTAAGCTTTTTGTCCTTGAGCGCAAATCTGTCGATAATATCCTTTGACTTGCCGTAAATTTCAAGCCTTGCGGTCTGAACATACGGCTTTCTCTCCTCGCCTGCAAAATACGTAAAGCCCATTGTGTTCGTTTCACGGTCGTACATCGAAAGATAGCCTTCCGTAATCTCCGCGCCGCCGAGCTTTTTCGAAACCGTCTGGCTTATTGCAAGCTTGGTAAGCTCCACAGCCATATCGTCAAGTCCCGATTCAAAAATAAAAATCTTTTCCTTGAACGAGTTGAAATCAGCGGTAATTCTTTTGCTTATGTTGCGCAGATTGCTGTACTTTTCTTCAAGCTCTTTGTCGCAGAGCTGATAGCGGTCAATCTTCGGGATAAGATAAACCATAAATCGGTTTTTCATATCGTTGTACAGAATCGGGTAATTCAGCCTTGCGCTGTAGTTGCACGACGGACAGCGCCACGAAAAAAGCTCTCCGTCAAGCACCTTGCTCCGCAGAGCCTTGTTGACGGTTGTATTCACGCTTGTATATATTTCAGCCTTGCCCAGCTCACCGCACATAGGGCAGACTATAGCCTTGTTTACTACGTTATCGGGCATACCTAACACCTCTTTACAGTTAATTATATCAATTGACTGTGATTTTCACAAGTAAATTTTAAAAAAATGTTGATTTTATCAAAAATATCTGTCATAATAATAGTACGATTAGATAAATTTAAAAATTATATTCCGCACACTGTGCGTTTTATTGCAAGGAGAATTTTTATGACGATTTTTGATACAGTAAAAGGAACTGTCAGCACAGCGGTTGACACCATTTCATCTGTTGCGCAGTCGATTGTTGAAAAGAACAGAACAAACGCAAAGCTCAACAGACTCAGACTTGTTATGAAAAGCGAAAGCGAGCTTATGAACAGAGCGTATATTGCGCTCGGCAAACAGCTCTATGAATCGCAGAAAAAGGGTGAAACCGTTTCTGCCGAAAATCAGGAAAAGCTTTTTGAGGTTATAGAAAAATCAAAGGCAAAGATTGCCAGAGCAAGAGAGTGCTACAGACAGATTGTTGACAGCCAGAACGACATTTTCTACGGCAATCCCGACGAGGAAAAGAGCTATAGCTCAAACGAGGTTGTGGATATTACAGTAGCCTGCTCAAACGAGAGCGATTATGAGTCGTCGCCTTTTGAAAATATCGAGGCTCAGGTCAAAACTGCCGTTGACGAAATCAGCGGTGAGGTTGAAGAAGTCGCAGAGAAGGTCGAGGAAAAAGCAGAAGAAATCAAGGAAGAAATCACCTCAGCCGACGAAGAAACCGACAGCGACAGCGAATCCCCCGAAGGCGAGCTTTTCTGATATTTTAAAATTTAAAATCTTATCCCTGCCGATTAATTTCAGGCAGGGATTTTTGTTTTTGGTGAACCGTTTTACTTCTCCGTTGTCTTTTTAGTTGAGAGGAGTGAAAGACTGTGAGCTTGTGCAGACTTATAAAATACAGTATAATTACTGACAGCAGAAATTATAATATATCGGGAGAGATAAAAACGGAAATTATGAGATTATTTGACAAAATGAAAAGAGGTGAAATGTAATGCGTAAAAATCAAAATAAACTAAACGCTGATAAGCTTGCAAAGTACGTTGCCAAGGCGCAGAACGGCGACAGAAAGTCAATAGAGCGCATTGTTGACGAAACGAGCGGATATGTCTACTACTACTGCCTTACGCTCTTGTGCAATGAGGACGAGGCAAGCGACGCTGTGCAGGAAATTTACCTTACCTTGCTGAAAAAGCTCGGCACGCTTGAAAATCCGAAAGCCTTTCTTGGCTGGCTTAAAGCGGTAACGTCAAATCACTGCAAAAACAGGCTTGCAAGGAATAAAAGCTATTCAAGCCTTGATGATGAAGTGCTTTTTGAAAATGCAGAAGAAACTGATATTCAGCTTATTCCGCAAAAGCAGATTGAGGCGCAGGAGCTGAGAAATGCCGTTGTTACAGCGGTGAAAAATCTCCCTGTTTTTCAGCGTGAGTGCGTGATGATGTACTACTACAACGAAATGAGCGTATCGCAGATTGCCGAAATTCTGGAAATCAAAGAGGGTACGGTAAAAAGCAGGCTTTACAATGCAAGAAAATCAATAAAATCGGAGCTTGAAAAGCTCGGTTTCAGCGAAAACACGCTCGGCGGAGTTTTACCGCTTGCGTTTGTTGCGTATTCGCTTATGAGCGACAGCGAAAAATACTATTGTCCGATAAGCCTTTCTGCCTTGTCAGAAAGCACAGCCGTTGCAGGTGTTGTAAAAGCGGCGGCAAAAACGTCGCTCGGAATTAAAGCCGTATCGGGAATTGCGGCGGCAGGTGTGCTCGTTACGGGCGGGATAATCGTCCATAATGTAAAGCAAAACACGCCCGTTCAGGAAAGCTCCGTCAGTCAGATAAGCGAAAGCACTGCAACGCTTACTCAGCCGACAACACAACATAAATGGACAGCGGAGGAGCTTTATTATGCACACGGTTTTACGGACGAGGAGCGCAGAACGGAGATAAAATTCAACCCCTCATTACCGCTTAACTCAGAGCAGAACAAGGACTACGTCTACGACAGAATGAACAACTCGGTTGACTACTTCAACACCTTGCAGGCAACCTACTACCATTATTGCAACGGTGAATATACGTATTATGTTTCATACTGTATTCAGCAGGGCGACAATCGCAAAGCGAAAATGCTTACATATAACGGTGACGGAGTGCCTGTATCGTATTATGCCTTTGACGGCACATATTCAAAGGATTTCAGTTTTGGAAGCGATGTGTCGCTCATTGACAGTGAAAACAAGGAATTCAATTCCGATACTGCGGAAGAAATCAGGGAAAAACGCAGTGAAAAATTTGCCGAAGAACTCAACAAATTAGATGGAAACAAGCTTACAGGAAAAAGATTCTATTCGCCGGATGATTTTGAGCTTGATGCAAATGCACTCCTTGCAACAAAGGAGCGTTACCGTTATTCGGAGGATGACGGATGTTATGTTTTTGAATCACGCAGTCATACGGGACTGTTGCCGATTGCCTATGAGCAGTATTTTCCGCAGGAGTACGCATTTGACTTTTTAAGGGATTTCGACAGCTGGCAGATTGACAGAATTGATACGGTTGCAGGTCG
>CAMBNE010000087.1 GCA_945868935.1 uncultured Clostridia bacterium | reverse complement strand
CCCCTCAACGTTACCTCCGACACGCTTGAGGCCTCTTAGTCTCTGTCCCCTTACTACCCCGTTATTCTTTGTAGTAAGCCAGGACTGCTGAAGCTGTCTTTTGTGAAAATCGGAAATATTTTCAGCCGCTTTTTTTACGGTTAATATATAATCCTCGTCGCACTTTTCAATTAATGCGTCAATTTCATCGGGTGAAATCTCGGTTTTTTCGGGAGCTTTTCCGTCAAATTTAATTGTATATTCTCTTACAGCCTTGTCGCCGTTTTCACGTACGTTTTCGATAATCTCGGATACTGTAGGAATTACGTTTTTATCGGAATTCTGCGCTCTCTTTTTGAGCGTTTCAATAAATTCATATTCTTGTTTTCCGTCTGCTGTTACTGTTGTTATCATTGCGTTACAGCCTCCAATTTCTTCTGAAGTTGCTCTATCTCATTTTTTCTTAGTTTAAGGCTTGCGGTGTTAGCTATCAGCCTTGCTGAAATATCGGTTACCCACTCGATTACTTCAAGACCGTTTGCTTTAAGAGTAGAGCCGGTTTCAACTATATCGACAATTCCGTCGGCAAGTCCTACCAACGGTGCAAGCTCAACAGAGCCTTCGATTTTGATTATTCTTACGTCCATATTTTTATCGTCAAAAAATGAACGGGTGACTTTTGGATATTTTGTAGCTATTGTTTTCGTATTATAACCGCTGTAAAAATCAAAGTCTTTTTTTGTAGCAAGGGCAAATCTGCATTTACCGAAGCCCAAATCGAGCAGTTCATAAAATGAAGTGCCGTTTTCAAGGATTGTATCTTTTCCTACAACGCCCAAGTCACAAACACCGTGTTCAACGTATGTAATAACATCAGCCGCCTTTGCAAGCACAACCTCAAATTCGTTGTCGCCTACAGGAAGGATAAGACGTCTGCCCTTGTTTTTTACTTCTTCGCAGTTATATCCGATTTTTTCAAAAAGTTCTATTGTAGTTTTTTCAAGTCTGCCCTTTGTAAGAGCAATTCTGATTGGTTTCATATGTGAAAGTCCTTTCAAGCTGTTTTATCCGATAACCTTAACTTCTGCAATACCTCTACTCTTTGCAAACGCTTCTGTTTCTTCAAGCGTCGGCAGAACACTGAACTGTGCTTTTTTGCCGTCTGCGTTAAGCTGTGATACAAGATTAATTCCCTCAATCTCGTGACCGTCATTTGCAAAAACAAGTATGTCGGGATTATCCGAATAGCTTACCTCGTTATCGGTAAGGCGTTTAATAGTTATTGCATCGGTATCTACTGCAAAGCCTGCCGCACCCATAGGAGCGTCAAACTCTGAAAGAAGTTCATCATATCTGCCGCCTGAAATTACTGCGTCACCGATTCCGTTAATATATCCTGTAAAGACGATTCCTGTATAATAATCGTTTCTTTGAACAAAACCGAGGTCAATAATAAGCTTACTGCCGAGATTGAGCGGACTTAAATTATTGTAGATTTTATGCAGATATTCAAGTGCAGATTCGGCATTTGTGCCTTTGCAGATTTCATAAGCCTTTTCAAAGACCTCCTCACCGCCGAAAAGTGACGGCAGACTGCGGATTGCATTTACTGCCTTGCAAGGCTCGAGCTTGTCAAGAAGATTGTTAAGAGCAGAATAATTCTTACCCTCAATGGAAACTCTGATTTTTTCCTTATAGTCCTCGTCAATGTTGAGTTCATTTGAAAGAGCGTCAAATACACCTGCGTGGCCGAGCTCAATTCTGAAATCATCGGCAACCGAAGAAATACAACTTACGGCAGTTGTAAGGACTTCAAGGTCGGCTCTTATTCCCTTAACGCCGATAAGCTCAATTCCCATCTGCATAAACTCGTTTCTTCTGCCTGTCAGTGTGGGATTGTTGCGGTAAACAGCCTGCTTATAGTAAAGACGTACCGGAAGAATACTGTTTTTCAGACGTGAAGATACCATTCTTGCAATCGGCAAGGTTGAGTCGGGACGGACAACAAGAAGTCTGCCCTTATTGTCGGTAGTTTTGAACATTGACTCCTGTGTAATTCCGCTGCAAGGAAGTGAAAACACATCATAAAATTCAATTCCGGGAGTAATTACTCTTTTAAATCCCCTCGTTACAAATACATTTTCAATTTTTCCGCATATATCGTCCATAGCCGAACATTCAGCAAAAAGAAAATCCTTTGTTCCCTCGGGGGTGATTTTTAAATATTTTTTCATAATAACCTCTCTGTTATTGTTGTGTTTCTAAACACTTTACTGTGCTAACGTGCTAATATATTACCATATTAAAACACATTTGTCAATCACTTTTCTTCTTTCTTCCAGGTATTTTCATTATTATCGGATTCATCATCTTCCGTTTTGTCAGAATCCGTCTTATTCAGACCGATAAGCTTTTTAATCTTTTCTCTTTGTTGGTTTTCCTTTTCTTCTCTTATGCGCTTTTGCTCTTCTGCAATTTTCTGGTAATTGAGCACCTCAAAATCAAGTGCCTCCTGTGCAATCTTGCCCTTGTCATTTATAGCATTTTTAGCCTTTTTACCGACAAGAGAATAGATGACTGCAAATATCGGTGTTCCTAGAATAAATCCGGGTAAGCCGAACAATGCACCGCCTAAAATTACGCTGAAAAGTACCCAGAAGCTTGAAAGTCCAACCTGATTACCGATAATCTTGGGCTTGAAAAGGTTACCGTCAAGCTGCTGAATTACAACTACAATTAATATAAACTTTATCATATCCCAAGGATTGATTATGAATAGTAAAATAGCACTTGGAATAGCTCCGATAAACGGACCGAAAAACGGAATGATATTTGTAACACCTATGAGCACTGCGATTAACGGCGCATAAGGAACATTTAATATAACCATTGCAACAAAGGTAAGCAAACCGACAAACGCTGCGTCGATTATATCGCCAACCAGAAAACGACCGCACTTTGTGTCTGTAATATCTACGATTTCATAAATCTTAGGCAAATACTTAATCGGAATAAAAGCTACTGCAAGACGCTTTACTATACGGCAGAGCTGTTCTTTTGCAGCAAGAAAATATACTGAGATTACTATGCCCATAACAAAGTTATACACACCTGAAGCAGTTCCTAATACCATACCGAAAATTGCTTCTCCTGTTTTTCCTGCAAACTGAGTGATGTTTTGCATTGAGAAGATTTTTGAAATTTCGGTCAAAATATTATTCAGTATATTATCCTTTTCAATTCCGGCATTAAATACGGAATTAATCCAGTCAATAAACTCGTTTACATGCTGCATAAGCGCATCATAATAAGTCGGCATAGTTTCAACAAGACTTGCAAGGTTTTCAACAAGCTGAGGAAATACTATCAAAATTATTGAAACAAATATAGCAGCAACTAACGTATAGGTACAGACTAATGCAAGAGGCTTTTTCATCTTTGCAAATATTTTATGCTTTGTTCCCATTTTTCCGAAAGCCTTTGTGTAAAAGAATTTGTAAGGAAAGTTGAGCAGATATGCAAATAAAAATCCTACTACAAACGGTGTAAGAATACCTGCAATTGTGCATATAATCTCCCACACAACGTCAACATTGTCCTTTACAAACAGCAAAAACACTGTAAAAGCAATTGCTATAAGAATGTTTCTGAATGAAGCAAATCTTTTCAAATGTATCACTCCTTAAAATAACGACATCTGTGAACTGTCGGGCAAGTCTTTAAGTACTCCGACATCTTTAAGCGTTTCTATAACCGCTTTTGTTACTTTTGTTTTTACCTGCATATCTTCGATAGACAGATATTCATATTTTTTGCCTGCCTCAGCAAGTGATATTGCAGCCGCTTCACCTACACCGGGAAGTGATGAAAACGGAAGTCTGATTTTTCCGTCCTCTACAATAAACATCTTGGCTTCGGACTTGTAGACATCTATAGGAAGAACATCTATTCCCCTTGCCATCATCTCATTCACAATCTGCAAAGTCTGATACTCGGCATCATCTTTTGCAGTTGCTTCATGAACGCTTTGCTTTTGCTTTATCTGATTTATTTTCTGTAAGAATCTTCTAATCCATTCATAACAACAGCACCGTCAAGATTTTCACTTCGAACGGTAAAGTAAGCCGCATAATATTCGGCAGGCTTATGAACCTTGTACCAGCCAAGACGAAGCGTGGCTATCATATATGCAGCAGCGTGAGCTTTAGGGAACATATATTTAATCTTCATACAGGAATCAATGTACCATTCGGGAACATTGTGCTCACGCATAGCCTTGAAATGTTCTTCGGTAAGGAGCTTTGTAGCGTTACCCTTACGGACAATCTCCATAATCTTAAACGCCATACCGGGCTCAAGACCTTTATGCATTAAATAGGTCATAATGGAGTCACGTGTACCGATTACTTCCGAAATTGTACACGTTCCGTTGTGGATTAGCTCCTGCGCATTTCCGAGCCATACGTCGGTACCGTGTGAAAGTCCTGCAATCTGAAGCAAGTCGGAAAAGGTCTTGGGCTGTGCTTCAATCAACATTCCTCTTACAAAGCTTGTACCGCATTCGGGAAGGCTGAATGTACCTGTTTTTGAGTCGATTTCTTCTTCCGTAACACCGAGTGCCTTCGGAGAAGTAAACAGCGACATAACATCAGGGTCACTCATTGAAACCTTCATTACAGGAATTCCGGTAAACAGTTCAAGATAGTGGTAAATCGTCGGAACATCGTGTCCGAGCTCGTCAAGCTTAGTAATAGTATCGTGAATTGAATGGAAGTCGAAGTGCGTTGTTATGTTGTCGGAATTCACATCATTTGCAGGGTGCTGAACAGGACAGAAGTCGTAAACATCATTCGTTCTCGGCACAACAACCATTCCTCCGGGGTGCTGACCGGTGGTGCGCTTAACACCTGTACAACCTATTGCAAGGCGTTTTTCCTCAGCCTTGTGCATTGTAAGTCCACGTTCCTGTGCGTACTTTTTAACAAATCCGATTGCTGTTTTTTCAGCAACAGTTGCGATTGTACCTGCTTTGAACACGTTGTTCTTTCCGAACAGTTCTTCTGTGTAGCGGTGAGATTTTGACTGATATTCACCGCTGAAGTTAAGGTCGATATCAGGAACCTTGTCGCCCTTGAAGCCGAGGAAGGTTTCAAACGGAATTTCGTGACCGTCCTGATCCATTCTTGTGCCGCACTCGGGACAATCCTTTGGAGGCAGGTCAAATCCTGAGCCGTAACTGCCGTCGGTGATAAATTCACTGTGTTTACAATTCGGACAGATATAATGCGGACAAAGAGGATTAACCTCGGAAATACCCGACATTGTAGCGACAAATGACGAACCTACCGAGCCTCGTGAGCCAACAAGATATCCGTGAGCCTCACTGTCGGCTACAAGCTTCTGAGCAGTCATATAAAGCACCGAGAAACCGTAGGTTGTAATTGAATTTAGCTCCTTGTCAAGTCGGGCTTTTACTATCTCAGGCAGTGGGTCGCCGTATTTTTCCTTTGCCCTTTTCCATGTAATGTCTATAAGCTGTTCCTCTGCGCCGTCGATATTCGGAGGGAACGTTCCCTTTGGAATAGGACGGACGCTTTCGCACATATCGGCAATTTTATTCGGATTTTCAACTACATACTCGTAAGCCTTATCCTTGCCGAGCCACTCAAACTCCTTAAGCATTTCGGCGGTTGTTCTGAAATAAAGAGGCGCTTGTTCTTCTGC
>CAMBNE010000086.1 GCA_945868935.1 uncultured Clostridia bacterium | reverse complement strand
ACTGTATTTTCAAAATTAACTGCTCTGCCGTGTGCGTCTGTTACCTTGCCCTCGTCGAGAATCTGGAGCAGAATATTGAGCACATCAGGATGAGCCTTTTCAATTTCATCAAACAAAAGTACTGAATACGGACGGCGGCGAACCTTCTCGGTCACCTGTCCTGCCTCGTCATATCCAACATATCCGGGCGGTGAACCGATAATCTTTGATACCGAATGTTTCTCCATAAACTCGGACATATCAAGTCTTATCAGAGTTTCGGGAGTGTCAAAAAGCTGCTGACTAAGCACCTTTACAAGCTCTGTTTTACCGACACCCGTAGGTCCTACGAATATGAATGATGCAGGTCTGCGCCTTGGTGAAATCTGGCAACGGCTGCGCTTTATTGCCGACGCAAGCATCTCAACGGCTTCGTCCTGTCCGATGATTTTCTTTTTTAGCTCATCTTCAAGGTCGGCAAGCTTTGAAAGCTCGTTTTCCCTGATTCTTGACGCAGGAATACCCGTCCATAGCTCAATTACCTTGGCTATATCCTCCTCGGTCACCTTTGCCGTAAGGCTTTCGGGGTCAATCTGTGAAAGCTCGGAGTTGATTTTTGCAAGGCTTGTATTTACCTCTGCAAGCGCTTCATAATCAACCTCTTCCGCTGTTGAGATTTCCTCTTTCTTAAGTGAAAGCTTTGACTTCTCGTCATTAAGCTTATCGTAACGCTCCATTGTTTTGTTGCGAAGTGCGGCGCAGGCGCAGCTTTCGTCCAAAAGGTCGATTGCCTTATCGGGCAGGAATCTGTCCGTAATATAGCGCTCTGAAAGTACAACCGTCTTGCGCACTACGTCATCATCAACAATAACTCTGTGGTGCTGTTCGTAGTAGCTCTTAACACCTGCGATTACGTCAATTGTCTGTGCGATTGTTGGCTCGCCGACCTTAACAGGCTGGAATCTTCTTTCAAGAGCCGAGTCTTTTTCAATGTATTTTCTGTATTCATTAAATGTTGTTGCGCCGATTACCTGAACCTCGCCCCTTGAAAGAGCAGGCTTTAAGATATTTGCGGCATTCATGGTGCCCTCGTTGTCGCCTGTACCTACAAGGCTGTGCACCTCGTCGATAAAGAGGATTACGTTTCCACTTTCCTTGATTTCGGAAACAAGTCCCTTGATACGGCTTTCAAACTGACCTCTGAACTGAGTACCTGCTACAAGCGAAGTGAGGTCGAGAAGCTGAATTTCCTTATTTTTAAGTCTTTGCGGAACGTTGCCCGAGGCAATTCTAAGTGCAAGTCCCTCTGCAATTGCAGTTTTACCTACGCCCGGCTCACCGATAAGGCAGGGATTGTTCTTTGTACGGCGTGACAGAATCTGAATTACACGTTCGATTTCAATATCACGTCCGATAATTCTGTCAATTTTGCCCTCTCTTGCCTTGCGTGTCAAATCCTCGCAATAGAGGCCGATATGCTTTCTCTTTTTCTCTTTTTTATCCTTTTTGTTCGGCTTTGAGCCGTTATTAGCGGAATTGGCGTTATTCTGACCGCCGAACATATTGTTGAAAAACGCAGGAAATGCAGGTGCGCCGTGAGAAAAA
Organism: uncultured Clostridia bacterium; assembly: GCA_945868935.1. Taxonomy (GTDB): domain Bacteria; phylum Bacillota; class Clostridia; order Oscillospirales; family Acutalibacteraceae; genus Ruminococcoides. The sequence continues at coordinate 4,124 of CAMBNE010000086.1, read as the reverse complement.
TCATCGTCGTCACTTCCGCCGTTTTCCTCGTCAAACTGATCCATCTGTTCTGCAAGATTGTCAGCGCCGAGCTGTTCCATAAGCTGGGAAATGTCGCCGTTTTCACCCATATTCTGCATAAGGCTGTTCATCTGGTCCTGTACATTTTCCAGGTCTTCATCGGAAATCCCCATTTTGCTGATTAAATCCTCAACAGGTTTTATGCCAAGCTCCTTTGCGCAGGTAAGACAATAACCTACTGTAGGAGCGTCTTTTGAATTAGTATTAGAAACGAAAACAACTGCCTGTCGTTTTCCACATCTGCTGCAAAGCATAGTATTCTCCTTATATGTAAAAATTTTGGATAGCTTTCATTTAGTATCAACAAAAATATTATGTATTGCCTGCAAGTGCAAAGCAAAAGAAAATATTTAATTAGTATACATTATATATGTTTATGATGTAAATTTCAATGGTAATTTGTCAAATTATTCACTTTCTTCAATTTCTTTTGATTTTACCTTGCTGTTATGCTCTTTTATCAACTGAAAATAGATTTTTCCGTACTGGTAAAGTGCAAAAAGCATTGTTACAGCCGTTACTGACAAGAGCGAAACGTCAAGTGCAAAGTTTTCAAATCCGAAAGCGGCTTTAAGGAATATTATTGAAAATACCGAGAGGTAAAATACTACAGTTCCGACCTTTCCGTACCACTTTGCCGCAGGAGGAGTTATGCCCTTGTTTATCAAGTCCATTCCGCCAAGGAGCATTAATACGTCCTTTAAAAGAAGTACGACAAGAACGGGAAGAACAATCGGAACGTATATTACCATACAGATTACAACAGCTAAAAGCGTGAATTTGTCTGCAATCGGGTCAAGGATTTTTCCGAGAGAAGTCACCTGATTGAATCTGCGGGCAATCATTCCGTCAAAGCAGTCGGTAAGTCCCGAAACGCCTATGCAGATAACGGCAGGAATATAATTCTCTTTAAGAAAATAATAAACAAAAGGTACAATCAGAATTATTCTGATGTAAGTCAGAATATTCGGGATTGTTAGTAAATCTTTCGGTTTAAAGCTCCACTTTTCATTGTTATCCATAAAATCACCCCATAGAATTTTTAAAATAACCCAAAATACACCCTATATACTCATAGAAAAGAATCTGAAAATCACTCCGTTGAAAAGCTCATTATTCAGCAGAGCAGGATTTGTAAAACCTGTTACAATATCAAAAATATTAACTGCAATAAATACTATCAGCAATCCCTCTGCCAAGCCGAATATTCCTCCGAGAAGCTGATTAATCTGCTTGATTACGGGAATATTAAACACCTTTGAAATAAGCTTAACAAGCTTTTTGACAATGAATAATATAACTATAAAAAGTACAATTATGAAAATAAGTGCCAGAACAGAGGTAACTACGGGAGCGACTGCGCTTTCGACTGCCTGACTTGCAGATAAAGAGATTTCAGACGGAACTGAGAGTTGATTTTGAAATTCATTCAGGCTGATTCCGAAAATTCCGCCGAAAAACGAGAATATTCCGTTTATCCACTGCGGCACGGCTTCAAGACAGTTGCTTAACGCATAGTCGATTCCGTTTTGTTCAATTATCTGCTGAGTATTGGTTATTACCGTCTGCTTTAGAAACGAGTCATAGATAAGCTGTGACAGAAACGAAGAAAGGTAGTACGCTGTTATTGCCGTAAGGACGAGTCCTGCGAGGTTAAGAATAGTCTTTGCCAATCCTCGTTTTACGCCGATTACTGTAAACAAAACTATGACCGCTACAATTATTATATCCGTTATCATAGATTACTCCAATAATTAATTTGCCGTATCTTTTGTTGATGGTTTTGACAGGTCAAAAAATCTCACCTGATTTACACTTAAAACATAGGCGGTGTTGTCAGAGGTAAGAATAAGCCTTTTTGAGCCTGTTCCTGTGTCGCAGGAGTAAAGCTGAGTGCCTTCACTGTTGAATCCATAGGCTGTATTGCCGTCGAGAATAGCAACCGTGCCTTTATAAAGTGAAATTGACTCTGCGCCGTAATCGGTGTCGATTGAGCTTGTCTTTTCTCCGTTGTCGTTGTAAATTTCAATTATGCAGCTTCTTCCGTCACCGCTTTTTGAAAGCGCAAGCGCGAAGGAATTTGTGTCGGGATTAAAGCAGTAATTTGCAAGTGTTTTGCTGTCGTATTTTACGGTAACGTAGTTTTCCTCTCCCCTTTTTATTATATAAGAGGATGACTGACCTACAAGCACCACTCTGTTATCGTTGAGATAATCGCTGTCAACTATTGTATCTCCGTTTATGCTGTACTGAGAAACAGGCTCTTCCTTTGTAAAATCAAGCACGTAAACGCCTGTTTTAACTGCGCCGTTGTCGCTTGTAATTCCGCAGACAACACAACCGTTTCCGTCACTGTTGAGCGTGATTGAATTTATGTAATACTCCGAGAACGAATACTTGTAGATTCTGTTGTTATTGCTGTTGAAAACATAAAGAACCGACAGGTAGCCGCTGCCCTCGGTAATAATGCCGTAAACTCCGTTTGAGGTGATGTCGGCAGTATAGATTGCACCCTCGGCCTCACCTGAGTAGAGCATACCGTCAAAATCCTGAATCTGGTAGCCTGTTGTACCTATACCGTAGGTTAAGAATCTGTTGCCGGACGACTTCATTACAGGCTTTGAATAGCGAAGCTGAACATTTGCAACCTCGCTTCCTGTTGAATTTAAAGTAACAAACGATGTATCGGAAGCATATGCAACATGTCCCTGATTTACGGCAAAGTTGCCCGACCTGACCTCAGTACCTACGAGATTTACGGGATAGCCGTTGCCTGCGTTGCCGAGTACGTCGTACGTCCACCAGTTTGAGATATTATCCCACGTAAGATTGTCACGGTTTGCAAAGGCAAAAACAATAAGTCCTGCCGCAAGCGCAATGCACACACCGATAAGAATTTTTTTGACTGAATCGGGAGATATGTCGGTTTTTTCCTGTTCGTAATCATCAAGCGGCATATCTTCATAGCTGATTACATCACGATCAGAGGTTTTGCGCTCGGCATAATGTCCTTTGAATTTTTTAAACACCCATTTTCACTCCCTTGAAAGGATATACACAATACACTAATAATTTACTTTATTAAGATACAAGCCGCAAGCCTGCGCTGTGGGGCCTGCAAATTTTCTGTCTTTTTTTTCGATAATTTTCGCAATACCGTCAGCAGGAATCTTCCCCTGCTGAATTCTGAGCAAAGTGCCGACCATTATTCTTACCATATTGTAAAGAAAACCGTCCGCTTCAACCTTCATTGTTACAAGCTCGCCGTCACGTGTTACGGAAAAGCTTTTTACAGTTCTTGTCATATCGCCCTTTTCACGATTGTCGAGCGTACAGAACGAGGTAAAGTCGTGACTTCCCACATACGCCTGAGACGCCTTGTTAAGCATTTCTTCATCAATTTTATATCTGTAATGAAGCGCATAGCCGTCAAGGAACGGATTGCGCACCTCGCTGTTCCAGATTTTGTAAATATATTCCTTGCTCACACAGCTGTAGCGTGCGTGAAAGTCAAGCGGAACTTCCTTGCAGTCAAGCACTGCAACTGCTTTTGGCAGCCAGCGGTTAAGCGCCGCTTTCAAGCGTTCGGGTTTAATCGGGTGTGAGGTTTTTAGGCTTATGCAGTACATATTTGCGTGAACTCCGCTGTCGGTGCGGCTGCAGCCTTTTACGTCAAAACCAGTACCGATAATCTTTTCAAGCGATGTCTGAAAAACCTCCTGAACGGTAAGCGCATTCTGCTGAATCTGCCAGCCGTGAAAGCTTTTGCCGTCATATGAAATTGTAACAAGCAGATTTCTTAAATCACCGCAGGGATAAATATGTTGCATAATATCACTCCGCATATTAATGCTGCAAGCGCAATAAACGAAAAAGCATCACGCTTTGACATATGGATTGACTTCATTTTTGTTCGTCCGTCGCCTCCACGATAACAGCGGCACTCCATAGCGGTTGCTATTTCGTAGGCACGTCTGAATGCGGAAACGAACAGGGGTATTAAAACAGGCATTAACGCCTTTACTCTTTTGATTATATTTCCCGAATCCATATCTGCTCCCCTT
>CAMBNE010000085.1 GCA_945868935.1 uncultured Clostridia bacterium | reverse complement strand
AATACCCATAGTAACTCTCCTTTATTTGTGAATTTTATTTTTTGAGTTGGTTGAATTTATCTTTATAATAATATTTTTCAAAGAAAAATGCAAGAAAATACTGAAAATAATTGAAAGAAAAATGATAATTGCGTAGCAATACGGCGAATAGGTGGGGATTTTGCAGAATCGCAGGAGGTTATCAATCGTGACGTGCGTCATATAAAGCTCAAGCGAAAGCGCACCTGCACCTCGTAAAAAGGCTTTAAAACGCTTTAAATTCACCTTTGACAAAAGCCACACACAAATATATATGAGCGAAATTGAAAAAAGTGCAAACTCCCAGCGTGAAAATCCGATTTTGATTCCGATAACGCCGTATCTCTGCAAAATTCCGTAAATATGAACGGCTAAGCCGAGCAGAACAAGAATTAAATCGCCGATTTTAAAGCTGTCGCTTTTGTAAATCCTCCTGCCCGAATATGCACCGAACAGGAAAATCGGGAGTCTGTTTACCGCAATTTCAATGTTGTCGTAAACAACGGGGAAAAACTGCCTTAATACAAGCGACAAGCCTATGCTGAAGCCGACCGACAGAATGAGAAAGGCGGTTGCGTGCTTTCCGCTGAACATTCTGAAAATAAGCGGAAATGCAAGGTACATCAGCACGATAAACGCTATGTACCAGAGCACCGAGTCACCCTCAAGCCAGAACGACAGAAAGCTGAAATCGTACAGAAATTCGCCTAAGCTCTCGCCCTTTGCAAGCAAATCAAGTGCAATCCAGAAAACTGCGCCCCACAATGCGTAGGGAATCAGCACCCTTGACATTCTTTTTCGGTAGAAATTCAGAATGTTGCCGTTTTTCGACATTGAAAAGTACAGTCCCACGCCCGACAAAAACAGAAACAGCTCCACGCCTACCGAGCTGATTGCGTTGTCGTAAGCAAAGGCTAAAGGATAAAGCGTGCCTGAGCCGTGCTCTCTTATGCGCAGGAAAAAGTGGAAAATCATTATGGAAATGATGGAAAGTCCGAACAGCTCGTTTCGGAATCTGCTTACAAGTCCGAGGTTGAATTTATTATCGGTTTTCATATTAATACTGCCTTTTTGACGTTGTCTGCTCACGAACGGAGTCAAACTTCCACGCTCTTTCGTTTGACTCGACAATCGACGTTCCGCAGTATTCGCAGAATTTACTGCCGAGGTTTGTAATCGGCGCACCGCAGTTTGGACAGTTTAAGCCGACAGCCTCAGCCGCACCAAACTTTTCAGCGTCCTGAACGTAGACAAGACCGATTTCATAAACCGTCTGCTGTTTTAAGCTTTTGTCGCCGAAAATAACCGAGCCGTTTTCGTCCTCAATGTACGAATAGTGTCCCACCGAAAGCTCAAACAGAATCGTGACAGTTGCGCCTGTCTTTATGTAGCGTGCAATCTGTACGTCGTGGATTACAACTTCTCTGAATATCTGCTTTACGTTTCGGGCGTTCAAATCTTCTATTATGCCCTGAACGTAGTTTTTGAGCGTGAGCGAACATTCCTCGGAAAGTGCCGAGGCTTTCTTAGTCTGAACTGCTGTAAAGTAACTGCGCAAAAGCGACTTTGCTTTGTTCTTGTAAAGCTCGTAGTCAAACTGAGGAAAATCACGCATAATCTGCGGAAGATAAACCGAAGTCATTGCATGGAGCGAACGCGGAGTTTCGCTCATTTCTTCCTTTTGCTTGTTGATACCGTCAATAAAACTATTCGTACCGAAAAGCGAGCGTGAAACGTCACGCAGTTTGTGCTTGATTACAACAACGCCGACAGCTACGGCAACCACCGAAATTGCAACAATAACTAATGTTATGATTAATGCTGAATTGATATTGCACACCTCATTTCTAATGCGGAATTCGTAATGCGTAATTCGGAATTAATTTATTACTGCTCTTTTATTTCGATTCCGAGCACGTCAAGGCTTTCCTTATCAACGGGTGCGGGGCAGGACGACATAAGCTCGCTTGCGTTCTGTACCTTCGGGAATGCCGTAACATCTCTCAGGCTGTCAGCCTTGCAGAGGAGCATTGCGATTCGGTCAAGACCGATTCCCATTCCGCCGTGCGGCGGTGCGCCGTACTTGTAGGCTTCTACAAGGAATCCGAACTTTGCTTCGATTTCCTCGTCTGTGAGCTTTAATGCCCTGAACATCTTTTCCTGCAATTCGGGGTCTGTGATACGCATCGAGCCGCTCGAAAGCTCAATGCCGTTTAAAGTAAGGTCAAACGCCTTTGCAATTACCTTTGACGGGTCGGTGTCGAGGTATTGCAGGCAATCCTCCTTGGGCATTGTAAATGGGTGATGCATTGCAAGCCACTCGCCGCTCTCGTCGTCGTACTCGAAGAACGGGAAGTCAACAATCCAGAGGAATTTAAATTCATCGGGGATAATGTCAAGGCGCTTTGCAACCATAAGACGGAGTGCGCCGAGCGTTGAAAGCACCGTGCTTGTCTTGTCGGCTACAATCAGGATTACGTCGCCCTTTTCTGCGCCGAGTCTTTCGTAAATTGCGCTCATTTCCTCGTCGGTCATAAACTTCTTGAACGATGCGTTCGGCTCGTCAACCCACCTTACATAGGCAAGTCCCTTTGCACCGATTCCCTTTACGTACTCGGTGAGCTTGTCGATTTCCTTTCTCGTGTAAACCGAAGCCGCATTCTTTGCAACGATTGCACGAACCGAGCCGCCGTTTTCAATTGCGCCTGTGAACACACCGAAGCCGCAGTCCTTTACAAGGTCGGAAATGTCCTGGATTTTCATATCAAAGCGAATGTCGGGCTTGTCGGAGCCGTAGCTTTCCATAGCCTCCTTGTAGGTCATTCTCTCAAACGGAGTTTTTAATTCCTTGCCGAGAACGTCCCTGAAAATTCTCTTGAAAAGTCCCTCGTTTATTTCAAGAATGTCCTCAACGTCAACGAACGAAAGCTCCATATCAATCTGAGTAAATTCGGGCTGGCGGTCGGCACGCAAATCCTCGTCACGGAAACAGCGTGCGAGCTGAATGTAGCGGTCAAAGCCCGACACCATAAGGAGCTGTTTGTAAATCTGCGGCGACTGCGGAAGAGCATAGAACTTGCCGTTGTGGATTCTTGACGGAACAAGGTAATCTCTTGCGCCCTCGGGTGTGGACTTAATCATCATCGGAGTTTCAATCTCGATAAAGCCGTTCTCTGCAAAGTAGTCACGGGCGGTCTTTGATAGCTTACTGCGCATCATAATGTTGTTCTGAAGCGGACGGCGGCGCAAATCGAGATAGCGGTATTTAAGGCGCAATTCCTCGTTTGTGCTGGTTTCGTCAACAATTTCAAACGGGGGAGTCTGAGCCTTTGAAAGCACACGCAAATCGTTTACGAGGATTTCGATTTCGCCTGTGGGGATTTCTGTATTTTTTGAGCTTCTCTCGCAGACAACGCCCTTTGCGGCGAGAACGAACTCACTGCGGCAGGAAAAAGCCTTGTCGAAAATCTCCTTGTCTGTCGTATCGTTAAAGGCAAGCTGTACAACGCCTGTGCGGTCACGCAGGTCGATGAAGATGAGCTGTCCAAGGTCACGGCAGCGCTGTACCCAACCGCAGACGGTTACTTCCTTTCCCTCGTCGGAGAGTCGTAAATCTCCGCAGTAATTTGTACGCTTTAACCCTGTCATAAATTCTGCCATTTTATAATATCTCCTTATCTTGATTAAAGTATATATATTTAATTAATATTTAAAGTCGATTGTTTATCATATGTTTTAAGTTTGGAGTGTGAAGAGTGGAGTGTGGAGTTTCGGGTCGCTCCGCTCCGAATTTGTAATAGTGCGTATTGTTTGGAAAAGTTAGCTTGTGAGAAATATTATTTATTGTCTGTAAGTCTGTCATTCATTGTTTTGGTTGTTGATGACAACATTCTTTTTATTTCATCACAATCATTCTTCAAAGAAAAGTATTCTTTCTTATCCAAATATTCTGTTTCATAAAGTAAATCAAGCCAATACAATGTTTCCGAACATTCTTTAAGCGAAGTATATATTTTCAGCAAAAAATCTTTTTCGCTTATTGCACATTCACTTTCTGCAATATTAGCTCCTATACTTGTTCCCGAACGCAAAATCTGCTTTGATAAAACAAATTCCTTTTTTCATTTGTTAAGTATTTATATAGGTTTACAACACGAACTGCAAACCTTTTGCTCTTATATTTAACTGTATTTTCATCAAGCATTGTTTATACTCCACAGCATTATAAATTCGGAGCGAAGCGACCCGAAACTCCACACTCCACTCTCCACACTCCTCACTATCAATTATTCATCTTTTTGCAAGCCTAACGCTATATCCGAACTGTCCTCGTCTGTGGTTTCCATCACGATGAAATCCTCTAAAAAGTTTTCGTCAAGCCTTACCGTTGTCTGCTTGCCTGTGTTCATATTCTTGATAACAGCCTTTTTCTGCTCAAGCTCGTTGTCGCCGAGCACCATTGAGTATTTTGCGCCGATTTTGTCGGCGTACTTCATCTGCGCACGCAGTCCTCTGCCGACAACGTCGGTTTCAACCGTCATTGAGCTTTCACGCAGTGCCATTGCAAGCTCAAACGCCTTTTCCTTGGCGCTTTCGCCCATTGTTGCAATGTAGAGATTGCACTCGCTGAAGTCGGGGATTTCTATTCCCTGCTTATCCATTACCATAAGCAATCTTTCAAGTCCCATTGCAAAGCCGAGCGATGGCAGGTGCTTTCCGCCCAGCTCCTCAATCAGTCCGTCATAGCGGCCGCCTCCGCAGACTGTGCCCTGTGCGCCGATGCAGTCGGTCACGAACTCAAAAACGGTTTTGGTGTAGTAGTCAAGACCACGAACGATTGTCGGATTTACGGTGTATTTTACGCCTGCCGAGTCAAGGTATCTCTGAACGGATTTAAAGTGCTCGTCGCACTCGTCGCAGAGGTAGTCGGTAATCTTCGGAGCACCCTCGGCAATCTTTGAGCAAATCGGAGATTTGCAGTCGAGAATTCTCATCGGGTTTTTCTCAAGACGTGAAAGACAGGTGTCGCAAAGCTCGCCCTTGTAGCCTTCAAAATATTCCTTGAGAGCCTTGTGGTATTCTGCACGGCAAGTCGGACATCCGATTGAGTTGATTTCAAGGCGGAGCTGCTGAATCTGCAAGCGGTCAAAAATTGACTGAGCCGCACAGATAAGCTCTGCATCGGCAACGGGTGACTGTGTTCCGTACTCCTCAAGACCGAACTGGTGGAACTCACGCAGTCTGCCTGCCTGCGGCTTTTCGTAGCGGTAGCAGGAAACGAAGTAGCTTGCCTTAATCGGCAGTCCCTCGTTTTCAAGAGCGTGTTCAAGAACGGCTCTTGCCGCACCTGCCGTACCCTCGGGACGGAGCGTAACGCTCTCGCCGCCCTTTGTGTCAAAGGTGTACATCTCCTTCTGCACAACGTCGGTTGTCTGACCTACGCCCCTTGCAAAAAGCTCGGTATGCTCAAAAACAGGCGTGCGGATTTCCTTGAAGCCGAATTTGCCCGATTCCTCACGCATTATGTTTTCAATGAACTGCCAGCGGTAGCTTTCCTTTGGCAGAACGTCCTCTGTGCCCTTGATTTTCTTTGTTATAAGCGCCATATATTTCTCCTCCGAAATTAGTTGCTTTTTTATTTTTATATAATCATTTTAAACTGATAAACCAAAATTTAATTCGGAATTCGGAATG
>CAMBNE010000084.1 GCA_945868935.1 uncultured Clostridia bacterium | reverse complement strand
AACCAACTACAGTTGAGCCGACCACCGAAAAACCTACTGAGGACCCGAAGAAAGTTGAAAAAGAGTTTAAAGACAGTTGCGATACTATTGACTTTAAGACTTTATCAAGAAATCCCGATAAATACAAAGGCAATAATTACAAGCTCACGGGAGAAATCATTCAGGTGCAGGAATCTGCTTTGGGTGATACGGTTGATTTAAGAATCAATATTACAAAAGAAGAGTTTGAATACTCGGACACCGTATTTTGGACTGACACAATTTTTGCTACAGTGGAAATTCCCGATGGTGAGGACAAACTCCTTGAAGATGATGTTATTACTTTCTGGGGCACTTGTGACGGAAATTATACATACGAAACTGTTTTAGGAAATAATGTTTCACTTCCAAAAATTAATATTAAATACTACGAGCTTAATAACTAAAAACAAGCCACCACCAAACGGGGTGGCTAAACTTTTGCCAAAAAATATTTATATGTAAGCGTACATTCTTTCGGGGTGTGCGCTGTTTTTATACCCATTTTTAGAAACGAGGTGCATTGATGGCGAACAATTACAAAGGCTATCTGCTGAAATTCGGCAACAAAATAATGCCGAACGGCTATTTTACCGAGTATTCTTCAACTCCCGACCAAAGGCTTGAAAGCAGTGCGGAACGTGACAATACAGGCTATTTACAGCGTTCAACGCTCCCGAACGGCAAGACAAGCATTAAATTCTCAACTCATATCCTGCACCTGAATGAAAAGATTGCGTTTCAGAATATTATCAATCTCAGTATTCAGAACGAGGTGCAGAGAAAATGCCTTGTAACGTTCTGGGACGATGAAATCAACAACTATAAGACCTCTTATTTTTATATTCCCGATATTGAATATCAGGTCATAGACGCTGATGAAACGGACATCAGATACAATCCTATATCTGTTGAGCTTATCGAGTATTAGGGGGCTTTATATGTTATCAATACCTAACGAAATAAAGCCGCTACTGCTCGAAAACAGCATACACAGGGAAATTATCATTCGTTTTCCGAATGCCGCAGAGGGCGAAATAAGCGAAATAGGAAGCAGTAATATTATTGCTGATAGTTTTGAACTGAAGCACTCTATTTGTGACGAAAAGGAGTTTGTTCTCGGCGGTTGCATCGCAGGACAGCTCACAATTCAGGTTGTCGGCATTGAGCAGGCACTCAACAATAAGCGCATTAACGTCTTTATCAGGCAGACTTACTCAACAGGCGAATTATATCCGTCCGATACGCTCTATCCGTCAGACGATTTATTCCCGGGTCCGCAGAAAGCTACAATCGAAACGCAGATATTCAGCGGAACGATTGACAGCTCGCTCCGTCAGAAAAACAGGTCGGTCAAGGAAATAATTGCTTATGACGATATGTACCTGATGTCACAGACAAAATGCGCTACTTGGTTTTTAGGATATGTGCAGTACAGCATTATTGGAAAAGATAAGATACTACGAAACCTTATTTTTTCAACGCTCAGTCACTTTGAATCGCTTACAGAAACCGATATCAGCTACGAAGAAATTCCATTAAGTTTTAACGACTTAAAAATCTTAAAAATGAATTATGATACCGTAAAAAGCGTAGTCAAAGATAATATGGTTGTAACTGACTTGCTCAAAGCCTACTGCGAGCTTAACGCCTGCTTTGCGATAATATCACCTACAGGCAAATTAAAGCTTACAAAATTGTACAAGCAAGTTAATACGGCTTCATCAACCGAGAAAAAGCCTGTAGATGAAGAAATCAACGCTTATGCAGACCTGAGCTTTGAGGAATACACAACACGTCCTATAAATCGGATAAGGTTTAAATTCAACAAAGACCAAAATTGTGATTATGGTTTCTCGACTGACCGACAAAGCTGGTATATTTCGGACAACGTTATAACAAGCTGTTGCAGTGATGTAAGCGAATTTGTTAACGCTTTTTATCAGAATAACAGCAACACAGTATTGAATTACATATTTTATGATTTGTACTCTTACCGTCCGTTTTCTGCCGACGTTTTCGCTCGGTGGTGGCTCGAACCTGGGGATAAGGTAAAAATCAAAACAGGCTATGACGATACAGAAACAATCGAAAGCTTTGTTTTTGAACGGACGATAAAAGGCATAAACGGTATGCGTGTTACCTTAAAAGCACAAGGAACAGAATTTATCGGAAAGGATGAAATTGAAAGTGACACAGTATGAAAAACTTAATTTTGTAAACGGCAGTCCTCCAGCACTGAACGCCGCAACGCTTAATCATATAGAGGACGGCATAGTGGCGGCAACCGAGGGAGTGACGGCTGTTGAAAAAACTGTTAAGGATAATAAAACCAAAGTTGATACAGCTCTTACAACCAAAACCGACAAAGCGACAACGCTTGAAGGCTACGGCATAACCGACGGAGAAAACACAAAAAATAAAATTTCTGATAAAAGCAAAATCACGGACGAAAACGCTAATTATCCGTCAATCAAATATCTTGATGAGTATTATTATGATTTCGAAGAAACGGATAATTTGTTATCTCAAAAATATGATAGCTCCAACATTGAAACAGGTATCGGCAGTCTTACGCCGAGTTCAAATTCTAAAGATGTTATTCAAAGTGCGGATTTTAAATATCAGAGAATCGGTAATAAAGTAACGATAGGAATCAGTATCACTTTTATCGCTGGTGAATACAGAGAAATTGAATTAATTAAACTGCCGTTTGTTTGTCAAAATGAAGATTTAAGAGGTATTTGCGTGACAAATACTAATAGAGAATTTATTTGGAAAATATATGACTCGTGGCTGACAAGTTCATCATATTTAAGAATTTCTCGAACAGACAGTTATAATTTTAGTAATAACGAGAATTTGAATTTTACATTTTCGTATTTTATAGATACATAAGGAGGTAAATATGGAAATCAAAGAAAAAATCACGCTTGATATGCTGACAACCGACAGCGTATCGGTTTTAAAACAGCAGTACATAACAATTGACGGAGCAGATGTAAAGGTCGGTGAAAACGTCCGTAATGCATATATGAACACGCAGACCGAGCGTGAATTGCTCAAATTCGAATTGCCCGAGGAGTATTACAACGCAGTAATTGCGGTTTGGGGTGATACTCCAATAGTAGACGAGCCTTCCGAGGTGATTTAGTATGTCGGTAGTTTACAGAGATTTAACAATTGACTGCTCAAAAGACAATTTTAAGTCCGAAAAAGTGACAGGCTACGAGCACGGTGTTAAGGTCTTTAGATTTAAACCTTTAAACGGAAATATCCCGATTGACTTATCCGACTGCACAGGTGCGGCTTATGTCGGCACTAAATCAGACGGAAAAATCATAGGCAACTCCTGCGAAATTAAAGACAATAAAATCCTCTTGCCGTTAAGTCTGCAAATGACAACTGCAAGAGGCGATTTAAAAGGTCACATAGAGGTTTATTATCCGAATGGAATGCTTAAATTCTACGGCATTGATTTTGAGGTTTTTCCGAGCCCCGAAACAGCTGAGATTGAAAGCACTGATGAATTTACTCTGCTTGAAAGCAAAATTGCAGAAGTTAATAAAATCATCGCCGAGGGTATCGAAACATCACAAGGAAAATCAGCCTACGAAATTGCAGTAGAAAACGGCTTTGTAGGAACAGAAGCAGAATGGCTTGAAAGCCTTAAAGGCGAAAAAGGCACAGACGGTAAAGACGGTATCAATGGTAAAGACGGAATTGACGGCAAAAACGGCATTGACGGTCAGGACGGCAAGGACGGAACAAACGGAAAAGACGGTCAGAATGGAGCAGACGGTAAAAATTATCAGGTTGATATAATCGAAAGTACCGAAACAACCGTTGAATTACAGCCGAATAAGTTTTATAAGTTTGGCGAAGTAAACGAGCTTAATTTATCTCTTGCAGAAATAACCGACAATACACAGCTCAACGAGTTTATGTTTGAGTTTATTTCGGGCGAAACTGCAACTACATTAACCTTGCCTGATACCATAAAATGGGCTGAAACTCCGAGTATTGAGGCTAATAAAATTTATCAGTGCAGTATTGCAAATAATATCGGATTGATTGTAGGTGTTGATAATGTCTGATTTTAGGCGTAGATTGATGTGTAAAAAATCCGAAAGCGATTTGCCGTCAGGATATACAAAATTAAATTATCTCGAAAGCACAGGTACGCAATATATCAATATGGGGATAACACCTTATTATGTTGAAAATAAGCAATTAATAGTTGACTATAAAATACTCAATGATTTTACTGAAAATGTGGTACTGTTTGGTGCAACTGATGGGAATTATTATTGTCATTTATTTGCTTATACAAAATTTGATAAAGTCGGCTTACAATGGGCAAACGTCGGTGGTGATATTTATCTTAATTTATATATAAATAAAGACAATACAAGACATAAGATAAACATAGATGGATTAAATAAAAAAATAGTATGTGACAACATTGTTTATGTATTAAATAAATGTATAATTAATACTACTCCAAATAATCGTAATTTTTATCTTTTTGGTCGAAACCATAATAATATTGCAGACGGTTTAATTTCTGCAAGAATTTATGGGGTAAAAATACAGAACGATGATGAACTTTATCAAAATTTTGGACCTGCCTTAGACACAACAAACAAGCCTTGTTTGTATGACACGGTATCAAAAAAGCCGTTTTACAATAAAGGCACAGGCGAGTTTTTATATGGATAAAGAGGTGATGTAATATGTTATACGCAAAATTAATAAACCCGACACAGCTTGAGTATGCTCCGAAATCCGTTACATACAACGGCAGATTTATAATAAATCCACCGCCTGATATATTAATTGATTTAGGTTATCTGCCTTTTATCAAAACCGATACGCCAATTGAGGATAATTGTTACTTTACCCCATTTTATGAAATTGAAGATAATCAGATTTTGCAAAAATGGGAAAGGCACGAAATTGAAGAACAGCCTGAGCTGACAACGGACGATATAACGGAAATCCTTGCTGAACAGGAATACAGAATTTGCTTATTAGAGTTAGGAGTTGATGAAAATGACATACAAACTATGTAAAATCCTTGCAATAAAAGGAAAGCTAACCGCTGAAATGTTAGATGTGTATTTGGCGGCAGACAGAATTACATCAGAACAGTACATAGAACTGATAGAACTGATTAAAGAAAGCGAGGTAATTTAAAATGGCAGAAATCATTATGCAGTGGGGCAGTATCGCAACTGCACTAATAGCATTAATAACATTAATCAGCTTGATTTTTGCGAAGTTAAGCAAAATCACAAAGACTTTCGGTGATATCAAGGAACACACCGAAGAAAACTATCTTAACAATTTGAGATTAGTCATTATGTCACACGAAATGCCGATTGAAGAACGTTTGAACGCTGGCGAAAAATATGTAAAGTCAGGCGGCAACGGTCAAATCAAGGCATTTTACAAGAAATTACAAAAAGAATATTTAGAAAGCGAGGAAAACTAAAATGAAAAACATTTTTACAAAACAGTGGGCGAAAGCTACAACAGTCAGAGCAATTAAGACCGTAGCACAGACGGCAATTGCGACAATCGGCGTGTCTGCCGTAATGAGTGACGTAAACTGGATTGCAGTAGGCTCTGCTAGTCTGCTTGCAGGTATTTTATCGGTACTGACAAGCGTTTCAGGCTTGCCCGAAGTATCAGAAAGCGAGGTATAATTATGTCAAAAGTCACAGCTGAAAAA
>CAMBNE010000083.1 GCA_945868935.1 uncultured Clostridia bacterium | reverse complement strand
TATGTGCTGTGAAAATCAGCAAAGCACGCAGTTGAAAGCTGTATATTTGCCTTATCTATTCTGTATACGTTTCCTGACAGATATTCCTTCTTTAAGCCCATTCTGTTTAGGTAACTGTCGAAATCCTTGATTTTATGAGTGTCTTTAAGACCGTAGCGCAAATCAAGATTAAGACAAAGCTCGTTGTAATTGAATTTTGTCATTTCTTCCGAAAGGGTTTCCTTCGGCTCAATGGAATAATACAGCTGAGTAAGCTCATCTGATGTATCCATTATTATTCTTTGATTATAAAGGAATAGATGTTCATCAATTGAAACTAACACATATTCTGTTTGCGAAATAAAAATATCATTAAAAGTTGACAGGGGGATAAAGAGCTTTCCGTTATCTTTAAGTATTGGTATTGAATAGTCCTCAAGACTGATTCTTATCGGATCACCGCTGTAATAGTGGTCGTAAGGACTTCTTAAAAACATAACAGGCTCGTCGGAGGTTGATTTGCTTTCGTTTTGTTCAATCAGATCCATAGGCAGACCGTCTTTTTTGGTGATGAAAAGGTCATAGTCGCTGAATTCTATGTATTTTTCGGAATAATTAAATTCAGCCGTCAGGTCGTCGCCGATTGTGCATATAACAATGTTTCCGTTGTCTGAAGCTTCAATATTTAAGTCAGACTTTTCAAGAAAATCTCTGAAAAAGCTTAAACTGTCATTTACTTCGATAAACGGAATGTCATTGTACTTTGTGGAATAATAAACTTTTTGGTATTCTTCTAAAATGCCTTCCATAACAGCAGGCATATTCAGCTTTGTGGTTTTCTCAATAATTATGCCGTCCTCGCCCTCGTCAATTGGCTGACCGATTGATAATTTTGTTTCATATCCCGAAAGGTATTTCTGAATCAGTGTTACGGAATTAATGTTGATTTCTGTGTTGTCCACATTTGAAACAACCTCCTGCTTTATGCCGAAATCGGCGCTTTCTGCAAGATATTTCTGAATTTCGGTAGCGTCGGCTATAGAAACCGAGCCGTCAAGATTAGCATCTCCCAGAATCAGCGGCGTTTCCTCAGCCGCCGAAACAGTTAGACCGCTGATTGTTGAAGTCAATAGGACAGCAGAT
This sequence comes from uncultured Clostridia bacterium, assembly GCA_945868935.1. GTDB lineage: Bacteria > Bacillota > Clostridia > Oscillospirales > Acutalibacteraceae > Ruminococcoides. The sequence goes on along the minus strand of CAMBNE010000083.1, from coordinate 4,644 downwards.
AAAACTACTGCGCATATTTTTTTGACTGATAGCTTTTTCATTGGAATTCCTCGCTTTCCAAATATTTGATTACATATATGATAACAAACTTTTTAGCAAAAATCAATATAAAATCAACAATAAATTAATATATTATGTAAATTATTTGTAAATAAAACATAGAAAAAACCACCCGATTTACGGGTGGCTGTTATCAGTCAATTTCAACCATAATCTTTTCATCGCTGCGGATTGCCGCACTGCGGGCTATTGTACGGATAGCCTTGGCAATTCTGCCCTGCTTGCCGATGATTCTGCCCATATCGCTCTCTGCAACGTGAATGTGATAAACGGTTGTGCCGTCCTCGCTCGGTGCGTCAGCAACAACGCTAACCGAATCGGGATCGTCAACAAGACCTTTTGCGATTATAGCAAGTAATTCCTGCATAAGATAAGTCCTTTCCTGCTTCGCAATTATTCAATTACGCCGTTCTTCTTAAGAAGTGCCTTTACTGTGTCTGTGGGCTGTGCGCCGTTAGCAATCCACTTCTTAACAGCCTCCTGGTCAACCTTGAACTCGCTGGGGTTCTTGAGAATGTCGTATGTGCCGATTTCCTCAATGAAACGTCCGTTTCTGGGGTATCTGGAGTCTGCAACTACTACTCTGTAGAAAGGAGCCTTCTTTGAGCCCATTCTTCTGAGTCTGATTTTTACTGCCATGATTTTCACCTCTATAAAATTAATTTAAATATATATTCACCAAATTCTTGGATGAATGACTTTTTTGCCGGCTGTTACTGCATCGGCGGCATTCCGCCCATCGGCATTCCGCCGAGTCCGGGAAGAAGATTTCTCTTTTTCTTCTTGCCGTTTTTGCCCTTTGACTTTAGCTGTTTCATCATTTTCTGCATCTGCTCAAGCTGTTTGATAAGGCGGTTGACTTCTTCAACCGACCTGCCCGAGCCTGCCGCAATTCTGCGTTTTCTTGACGGATTTAAAACTGACGGATTAGTTCTTTCTTCCTCGGTCATCGAGAGAATAATAGCCTGCACCCAGTCAATCTGTCTGTCGTCAATATCAACGTCCTCAAGCTGTTTGCCGAGTCCGGGAATTTTTGCAAGAATACCCTTAATCGGTCCCATTTTCTTGACCTGCTCAAACTGTTCGTTTAAGTCGTTGAAGTCGAACTTGTTGGACATCATCTTCTGAGCCATCTGCTCGGCTTTTTTCTGGTCAATCTTGCTCTGTGCGTCCTCAATAAGAGTGAGCACGTCGCCCATTCCGAGAATACGGCTTGCCATACGGTCGGGGTGGAAAACCTCGATATCCTCAAGCTTTTCGCCCGTACCTGCAAATTTAATCGGCTTGCCTGTAACAGCCTTTACCGAAAGTGCCGCACCGCCTCTTGTGTCACCGTCAAGCTTTGTGAGAATTACGCCCGAAATTTCGAGCAGCTCGTTAAAGCTCTTTGCAACGTTTACAGCGTCCTGACCTGTCATTGAGTCGATTACAAGCAGAATTTCGTCGGGGTTAACCTCAGCCTTGACCTCCTTAAGCTCGTTCATAAGAGCCTCGTCAATGTGAAGTCGTCCTGCGGTATCGAGGATTATAACGTCGTTGCCGTAGTCCTTTGCCTGTCTGATTGCGGCTTTTGCAATCTTCACGGGATTTTCCGTTCCCATTTCAAATACGGGAACGCCTGCCTTGCCGCCGACAACCTTTAACTGCTCAATAGCTGCGGGACGGTAGATATCGCAGGCAACAAGCAGCGGTCTGCGGTTCTGCGCCTTAAGCATTTTTGCAAGCTTAGCCGCATGTGTTGTTTTACCAGAACCCTGCAAGCCGCAGAGCATAATGACTGTCGGGGGCTTTGATGCAAATTCAATTCTTGCACCCTCGCCGCCCATAAGGCTTGTAAGCTCTTCGTCAACTATTTTAATTACCATCTGAGCGGGAGTAAGACTTTCCATAACGTCCTGACCTACCGCACGTTCGGTAACCTTGTTTGTGAAATCCTTGGCAACCTTGTAGTTTACGTCGGCTTCAAGCAGTGCGAGTCTTACCTCTCGCATAGCCTCCTTAACGTCACTTTCGGAAAGCTTGCCCTTGTTTTTCAGTTTTTTGAATGCGTTGCTTAACTTGTCTGCAAGTCCTTCAAATGCCATAAAATTTCCTCTTATTCTTTAAGTGCGTCTGCCGTGCTTTTAATTTTGTCGGCAAGCGCTTTGATGTTGTTGTCGTGTGAATTGTCAAAGATTTCCTGCGCAGTGGCTGAAATTTCTTCAAGCCCCTTTTCAAGCTCGCAGAATCTTTTGTAAAGGCCGAGCTTTTTCTCAAAATCAAAAAGCTGTTGCTCGCAGCGCTTTATGCTGTCACGAACACCCTGCCTTGTGATTTTTGTCTGGTCGGCAATTTCGGCAAGCGACAAATCGTCGTTGTAGTAAAGGTCAATTGCCTGTCTGCCCGACGGCTTTAAAAGCTCGCCGTAAAAGTCAAACAGCAGTGAAACCTCAATGTTCTTTTCCATTTTTTCAGCTCCCTGCCGTATAAAAGCAAAGTTATGTGTAAAGTAAATTTCTTTACACCAACGAGATTATAATACATACAGCTTGCTTTGTCAAGAATATTCTGAAAAATTTAATTTTTATTTTTCATATTATATATGTACGTGCACAGCGCCGAAAAAATTTGAACAAAAACAAAGCTGTTTACACGCCTTTTATGTAGTGTAATTTTTACTTTATTATTAAGTTATAACAATAAATATTACAAACAAGACATTTTTATGACTTGCGTTTTCGTCACATTTTACAAAATTTAAAATTTTAGTGAAAAAAACTATTTTTTGTGAGTTTTTCTTTTGAATTTGTGGTATAATTGTTTTGTTAAATTAGTAGAAACAGGAGTTTTGCCTTACGGAACAAATTCTGAATATTGATAGAATGGAAAGCGCAGTTGCCCTTTTTGGCAGTTTTGACGAGAATATAAAAATTATCGAAAAGGAGTTCGGCGTTCGCATAACCTGCCGTGACAGCGAGCTTAAAATTGACGGCGAGGCTGAAAGCGTTTCAAAAGCGAGTCGAGTGATTGAAAGCTTATTGCGGCTTATAAACCGAGGTGAGTCGCTTTCGGAGCAGAACATTCGTTACTGTATTTCACTTGTTAACGAGGACAGCGAGGAAAAAATTGAACAGCTTGCAGGCGACTGTATCTGCATAACCTCAAAGGGCAAGCCCATTAAGCCTAAAACTATCGGTCAGAAACGCTACTGCAATATGATTGCCGATAACACAATTACAATCGGCGTAGGACCTGCCGGAACGGGCAAGACCTACCTTGCGGTTGCAATGGCTGTTACGGCTTTTCGAAGTAAGCAGATTAACCGAATTATTCTGACCCGTCCTGCCGTTGAAGCAGGCGAAAAGCTCGGATTTCTTCCCGGTGATTTGCAAAGCAAGGTTGACCCTTACCTTCGTCCTCTGTACGATGCGCTTTTTGATATGCTCGGTGCAGAAACGTATCAGAAATACGTTGAGCGTGGCAATATTGAGGTTGCTCCGCTTGCTTATATGCGAGGCAGAACGCTTGACGACAGCTTTATTATTCTTGACGAAGCGCAGAATACCACGAGTGAGCAGATGAAGATGTTTCTTACACGTCTGGGCTTTAACTCCAAAATGGTAATTACAGGCGACATTACGCAGATTGACTTGCCGAGAGGAGCCAAAAGCGGACTCAAGGACTGCATTAAAATCCTGAAAAATATTGAGGGAATAGGAAGCTGTACCTTTGACGAGCGTGACGTAGTGCGTCACAGGCTTGTTCAGGATATTATCAAGGCTTACGCAAAATACGAAAACACAAGAACATAACACAATTTGGGTATCGGGTTATGTTTGAATTAATAAATCTGTTGAAAGGAATGATTTTAAATGGCAGACAACAAAATCAGAGTAGTGATAACGAACAAACAAAAGACAGTGAAAATTCCTACGGGAATCAGAATGCTTGTGCGCCGTTGCTGTAACGCAGTGCTTCAGATGGAAAAGTTTGAGGGACCTGCCGAAATCAGCGTTACCTTTACCGATAATAAAGGCATAAAGGAGCTTAACAAGCAGTACCGCAACAAGGATATTGAAACAGACGTGCTTTCATTCCCGATGGGTGAAAACGGCGTTTATGATACCGATATGGAAACAGGCGCCAAGATTTTAGGCGACGTTGTAATTTCAATGGAAAAGGCAAGAGATCAGGCTGAGCTTTTCGGTCATTCACTCCAGAGAGAGGTAGGCTATCTCACAGCTCACAGCGTATTGCATCTTCTCGGCTACGACCATATGGAGAACCTTGAAAAAGTAAGAATGAGAGAAAAGGAAGAGCTTATTATGGAACAGCTCGGACTTCCCGCATCATCAAGTTACATAGTTGATGACGCCTTGATTTGATATGAAAAAGCAGATTTTAAGCTTTAAATGTGCCTTTCGGGGCATATGGTACACGGTTAAAAGTGAAAGTCATATGAGGTTTCATATTGTTGCAGGCTTTTATGTCCTGATGTTTTCGCTTTTTTACAATTTTTCGGCGGCACAGACGGCTCTGCTGATTATTCTTATTGCCCTTATTATGTTTGCCGAAATTGTTAACACCTGTATTGAGGAGCTTTGC
>CAMBNE010000082.1 GCA_945868935.1 uncultured Clostridia bacterium | reverse complement strand
TCAACGGAAATTTGCCGGTTCGTTATCAGTTTGCATATTATCCTAACGAAACAACCGTACAAGCGCAGCACGCAGTAAACAACAATATAATAACCGATAACACATATACTTATCAGTTTAATAACTTCGGTCAAAATATCGGCATTGTTTCTAACAAAGACGGCGAAGCTCAGTATTTTGACTATCAGAACAGCAATGGAACAAACAGCAAGACAAGCCTTATGAATAACAAGGTCGTTTCGCAGTCTAAAGTTATTAAGTCCGTTACAAATCTTATTAAAAATCAGGGTTTCAGGGACGGAATGTTATATTTTACGGCGTATAACAGTGATGCAAGTTCCAGCGCTACAATCAATACAAATCGTGGCTATCTTGATAATAATGCCGTTGAATTTACAAGAGCTGTTAATGGCTTGGGAGATAGCTTGATTACAGCCGACTACCTGTCACTCACGCCAGGAGATTACACATTTTCGGGATACATAACCACCGACAATAATACGCTTTCAAACGGCGGAACATCCATAGGAATTAAAAAGTGGGATGATAGCGGAGCTGTTGATTATATTAAAGCAGAAAGCGTTACCAAAACAGAAGATTGGCAACGATTTACAGTAAGTGTCACAGTAGATCCGGGTGATAAAATTCGACTTTTCTGCGGCTTGGAACCCAATGCTTACGGTACTTTTTATGCGGATAACTTCCAATTTGAAAAGGGAATGGGTGCAAGCAGTTATAACCTTTTGCAAAACAGCGACGCCGGCAGCAGTACCTATGCCTGGACTTCAACGGGCAGTATATCTGTTACGAGCGGTGTGTCGGATTTTTCAAATTCGTTTTCCGTAGGCGGTTCTGTCAGCGATAAATACCGAGGAATTCAGCAGAATATTACCGTTGCGGGCGAAAAGGGCGATGTTTTCAGCATAGGCGCATGGGTTAGTGCTCGTTCTGTTCCGACAACTTCGGGCTTGAAGCCGAACACCCCCAAATTCGGTGTTGCCCTGCATTTCTATAATTCAGCGGGTCAAAAGGTCGGTGTTAAGGAAATTGACGCCAATCCCGAGGTTACATCGTGGCAATTTGTAAGCGGAAAAGCCATAGCGCCCGATAATTATTCACATGTTTGCTTTGAAACATACTATTACAACAACGCAAACAGGGTATGTACCACGGGAGCGTTCTGCTATAAAGAAGAATTCGGTCAGACCTACACCTATGACAACAACGGCAATATTGTTTCATCCGTAGATCTTGCAAAATCCAATTCAACCTTTGGCTATCAGGGAAATAACCTTGCAGGTATGCTCAATCCTTCGGGAAGCAGTTATCTGTATAGCTATGATAACTCAAATAATATAAATACGGCATTTTCGTCTGACGGATTGAAATATTATTTGGAATATGACGAAAAGGGTAATTTAACACGCACCGCAACAAAAGGCGTTAATGTTACGCACAACGAGATTGATACAACAAAAAAATATGCCATAGTAAATCAGCTTACCTCTTATGTTCTTGACAAGGGAAATGACGGCGATGTTGTAAACCATTCATATTCAAACATCAGCAATTTACAGCAATGGGAATTTGAACGCATCGACAGCGGCATTTATAAGATAAAGCTGAATGGGGAATATCTGTATGTTGAAAACGGCAGTTCGGAAGTAGGAGCTAAATTAAAACTTCGAAGTCAGAACACAGATTCCTATGCTTTCAAATTTGTTGTTGTGCCTACGGGTGACGGAGCATTCGTTATTTCGACAGTTGCATCGCCGGGAATGAGTTATTATCTTGATTCAACAGACGGAAGCAGCTTCTCGGCAGAATTAAATTCCGTTATCACACAAAGACCTTTACGCACACCGAAAAATACGAGTCAAAAGTGGTACTTGATAGAGGATTATTCATCTAACGAAAGCGAAAAGAAAAAGCTGTATTCAAGCGCTACATATACCGAGAAAGGAGACTACCTTAAAACACAGACCGATCAAGCGGGCAACACCACCACATATAATTATGATACGGTTAACGGCACTTTATCATCTGTTACAAACGCAGCAGGCAATACCACAACATACAGTTATGACCCGGATAATAACAACCTTTTGAGCGTTTCCGCAGGCGGTCATACAAACACATATTCCTACAATAATGACCGTTTAGCAGAAATAAATGTAAACAATTCTACGCACTATAAATTTAATTACGATAAGTTCGGCAGAACTGTTTCGACTACTGTCGGAAACGAAACAAACTCTGTAATTCTTTCTGCGTTGGAATACGACCAAAAGGGCTTGATGACAAAGCAGACTTACGGAAATAATGACTACATAAGTTTTGCTTATGACTCTCTTGACCGCTTGGCTGAAAAGTCATATAATGATAGAAATAATAATTGTGTTGCTAAAAAGCAGTACCTTTACGGAAATGACGGAAATATAGCCGTAACTGTTGATTTTGCGTCAAATTCGTACACAAGGTATAATTATGACTTGTCGGGACGGACTGCGAGCATAAGAGAGTATTCGGGAACGGATGTTTCAAGCAACATTCCGATTTCCTATACCGAGTACAAATACGCAGACAAGACCAATTATCTTACAAATGTAAAGCATTTTTCGCCGATCGGTACGCAGAATATTGCCTATAAATACGGTAATGTCAATAACGGCGAAATGCCCGATCAGGTGTATTCGGTATCGTGGAACGGCGTTGAAAAGGTAACGAATAAGTTTGACAGTCTTTCAAGGCTTTCCAAACGTACCGTAAACGGACTTGCAACAAATTACACCTACAAGGACCTTGAAGGAAATCAAACTACAACGCTTGTAAAGTCGATTGAGACAGTTGGCATAACCCATACATACGAATATGATTCTTTGGGCAATATAACCTCAATTTATGACGGCTCAAAGACCACAACATATAAGTATGATGCACTCAACCAGCTTGTCCGTGCGGACAATCCGTATGAAAACAAAACGCATATCTACACCTATGAAAACGGTAACATTACCGAAGATAAGGTGTATCAGTACACGGTCGGCACAAGTGAGCCCTCAGACCTTAAATACACCGTTAAATATTCGTACAGCGATAAAAAATGGGCTGATGTTTTAACGGGCGTTGAAAAAGTCTATCCGCAAAACAGCGTTAATGCTATATCGCTTGAGCAGGAGGAAACACCTGAAATTGTAACCCGACTATTGGGCGAAAATGCTCAGCGTTATGATATGAAATCACGGCTTTTGCCAAACGGCGGAATTTCGGTTACGAATGTCAGCGGTAATTATTCTAAAGTTGAAAGCGACGAAATCGGAAATATTACAAGCTACGACGGCTTTAACTATACTTGGGTCGGCAGACAGCTCAAAAGTGTGAGTCAGGTGGGAAATCCAAGTGTTGGCGCAACATATTCGTACAATTCCGACGGTCAGAGAATAGGCAAGAATATTACCCTTGACGACGGAGAGACATACGATTACGATTATTACTACAACGGAGATATTCTTGCAGGTTACAGACTTGTAATTACCAAATCGGACGGTTCGTCAACAACTCATAATGTTGCGTTTATGTATGACGAAAACGGCGAGGCTTTCGGAATAGATATAAACGGTAAAGAGTATTTCTATGTCAAAAATGCTCAGAATGATGTTATCGCAATCGTAAATTCAAACAACGAAACCGTTGTTTTATACCAATACGATTCTTGGGGCAAACTTTTGTCGTGCGAAGACACATCTGAAAATGACATAGTCAGCTTCATAAATCCGTACACTTACCGTGGTTATTACTATGATAGTGATACACAGTTATACTATCTTAGCAGCAGATATTATAACCCTGAACTGTATAACACAGGGGACGGTTCTGTGTGTTGACAACTGAGCAAGAGTGCAGTAAGATTAAACTGGGTGATAGAAATTCCAAGACATGCTAGACAGAAAAGTGAAAGCGGTATATATCACGTAATGCTTTGTGGAATAAACCAGCAACAAATATTTGAAGATACCGAAGATTATGATAAATTTCTTCAGGTGCTAAAAGATTGTAAGAATATTTGTGGATACAAATTGTTTGCTTATTGCCTTATGGGAAATCACATTCATCTACTGATTAAGCCGGAAAAAGAATCTCTTGAACAGATTTTTAAACGAATAGCCGGCAGATATGTATACTGGTATAATGTGAAATATCAGCGCATAGGACATTTGTTTCAAGATCGTTTCAAGAGCGATCCGGTTGAAGATGATAGTTATTTTTTAATGGTTCTTCGCTATATTCATCAAAATCCTGTTAAAGCAGGAATTTGCGAAAAAGTTATTGAACACAAGTACAGTAGCTATATGGAATACACTTCAAATTCTCAAATTGCAGATACGGATTTTGCATTTAAAATGATTTCAAAAAACGAGCTTGAACGTTATACAAATGAAAAAAATTCAGACAAGTGCCTTGAAATTGAAAATTATCAAAAAATCCGTGTAACTGATGAACAAGCAAAAAGAATTATTGAAAATATTTCCGGCTGTAATAATATCGCAGAATTTCAAAAACTCGATATAAAATACAGAGATAAGTTTATTACAAATTTCAAGGAAAAAGGTTTGTCAATAAGGCAAATTAGTAGGTTGACGGGGATTAGCTTTGCAATAGTAAGAAAAATTTAAAGAACACAGAGAACCGTCCCCTGTGTTCCACACAGAGAACCGTCCCCTGTGTTCCAGAGAAATGACAAAGGGCTTGAGATATAACTGAAAACCATACCAAAAGACCGCCAAAGCTTTTGCCTTGGCGGTCAAAGTTTGCGCTGCTATAAACAAAGAAAAGGGAAAATATGATAGAAACACACGATGCTGATTGATGATTTATTGATGATGTAGCAGACGGAATTATTGGGAATCATTGGCAACAGATGCAAAATTGGCGTTCAATTTGAGCATAAAAATATGGAGCTTTATACCCTGTGCCGTCCTTAAAATGATAAAGCAAAAGCCTTGAAACCACGCTGTTTCAAGGCTTTTGGTGTGGCAGGGGCAGAAGGACTTGAACCCTCGGCACGCGGTTTTGGAGACCGCTGCTCTACCAACTGAGCTATACCCCTATATTATGCGGTTTAATAGTGGTGGGCCAGCAGGGACTCGAACCCCGGACCGTCCGGTTATGAGCCGGATGCTCTAACCAACTGAGCTACTGGCCCCTATTCAAACCGCTTAAATATTATATAGTTATAACGCCGATATGTCAAGACATTTTTTTGTTTATATAGATTTATTTTTATAAAAAATCAAAAATAGGGGGGCATCGCCGAAAATAAATATAAGTCGTAAGTATTATCGCTTGTGACAATCGCTTACAAAAAATGGGAACTCATATTTCAGAGCTCCCATTAAATTTATTCGATTATTCCGGAAGCGTTTCAACTTCAATACTTTCTTCTACTATATGGGAGCTGTGAACCTTTTCATAAATAGGCTCAAGGCGTTCCTTTGTAAGCGGATATGCAAATTTGTAAAGAATGAAAATAAGTGTGTATGTAATTGCAGGGATAAGCGTACAAACCTTGAGAATACCCTCGCTGACACCCTCAACATAGCCTGCGTTAGCCATTATCTTAACATCATATCCTACTTTGCCGAGAAGCATAAGTCCGCCGTAGTCTGCGATTGTCTGTCCGAGCTTGCGGCAGAAGGTATAAACTGCGTAAATTGCGCTTTCGCTCTTAATACCCGTTTTGTACTCCTGATAGTCAATAACATCCGC
>CAMBNE010000081.1 GCA_945868935.1 uncultured Clostridia bacterium | reverse complement strand
TTTATTCTGATTGTTTTTCCCTCGGCGTCATAATAATTCTCAACTTCGGCAAACGGTGCGCCACGCTCAATCCGATAGAGATTTGCCTGCAACAAATCACCGCAGATTCTGAGCTGTTCACGATTTGCACACTGCGAAAGCTCCGACTGCTGTTTTGTGATTTTCCGTCCAATTCGTTCAGCAGTATTTGTAAGCAGTTTTGTAAGGCTCTGCGACTTTACCCTCATTCGTTCCCTGCTGTCACGCTCGTCATAAAAAGCGTCAAGCACTTCTGAAAATCCGTTCTTGCTTTCAACCCTTGCAAAGCTTCCGTACTGCTTAATCGGCATAAAGCAGAAGTCAAGCGGCTTGCCGTCCTCACGGTAGACTATGCACGGCTTTTCACTGCAATTCTCGGCTATCGTTTTCAGCCTGCCGATTTCACTTATCAGCCTGTCATACAGAACACCGTCAAGACGGTTGGACGCACCCTCCATAACGCTGTATTCAAGCTCTCTGCACACAATCGGCGAAACGCCTTGAATGACCTTGAGCAGGGCTTTGTTAAGCGGCATTTCGGCTTCAAGATTCTTTATTTTCTGAGCAATATCCTCGGGAGAGGAATTTAAAATATTCAGCTTATCCTGCGGTTCGGGAAGCTCGTATTTAATGTTCGGAAGTACAATTCGCTTACTGCTCATAGTGAGGTCAACACGCTTGAGCGAGTCGATAATCACTCCGTCGGAATTTATGATAATAATGTTGCTGTACATTCCCATAATCTCAACGGACACGGTAATCATCACAGTGTCGCCAAGCTCGTTTACGCACTCAAAGTCGAGGAACAGTACTCTGTCGCAATCCATCTGACGTACAGCAACAAGCTTTCCTCCGCCGAGCCTTTTGCGCAAAAGCATACAGAACATAGGCGGCTGGGCAGGATTTTCGGGAGTTGTTGTGCAGAAATTTATGCGCGGTGAATTTGCCCTTGCGGAGAGCAAAAGCTTTTTATTGCCGCCAAAGGTGCGCAATGTAAAAACAAGCTCGTCACGGTTTGGCTGGTAAATCTGCGAAACCCTTGCGCCGAGCGCATCATTTTCTATTTCATTTTTTATATGCCTTAAAAAAATTCCGTCAAGCGCCATAATTTCTCCTGTTTTATCAACAATGTTAATGCGGACACGGCACGCCGTGTCCCTACGTAAAAGCGTAAATTTTGAATTGGCAGTAATCCCAAATGCTTCACACTTATTTGTGATATTTACCGTTTGATGAAATCTCAAACGCACGGTAAATCTGTTCGCTTAAAATCATTCTTGCCATCTGGTGAGGAAACGTCATTCTGCTCATAGAAAGCCTTAATTCCGCCCTCTGTTTTACCTCATTGCTCAGTCCGTAGCTTCCGCCTATGATAAAATCAACCGTACTTTTGCCGCCGATTGAAACGCTGTCAATCGTCTTTGAAAGCTCCTCGCTTGAGAGCATTTTGCCCTCAATACACATTGCGACAACGTAATCTGACTGACCGATTTTCTGCAAAATCCGTTTGCCCTCTGCGTTAATCACTTCGCTTATCTGCGATTCATTGGGGCTGTTGCTTTTTATCTTTTCCTCTGAAAGCTCGACAACCGAAAACTTGCAGAACGCCGAAAGCCTTTTTGCGTATTCATTTATTGCGTCGGTAAAATACTTCTCCTTGATTTTGCCGATACAAATAATATTCACTCTAATCATATTCTTTAAAAAATCACCGATTGTATTCTCGTTTCACTCGGCGCAACGTCGAGCGTGAAGTCACTTCTGAATTTAAGTCCTGCTCTTTCAAGGCTTGAAATTGCCGTTGCAAGCGCAATTTCGGGCGTGTTGTTCTGTTCGCTCAGATGTCCGAGCATCAGGCGGAGCGTACCGCACTTTACCAAATCTGCAAGCTCGTCGGCACAGGCGGCATTTGAAAGGTGTCCCTTTGATGATAAAATTCTCTGCTTAAGATAAAACGGATAAATTCCGTTTTTCAGCATTTCAATATCGTGGTTTGATTCAAGCACGACAAAATTGCTCCGCTTTGCCGCATCTCTTACGCCGTCAAGCATTACGCCCATATCGGTTGCAATTAATGCAGATTTTCCGTCTGACGCGGTAACACGGTAGCAACAGCTTTCTGTGGCATCGTGAGGAGTATTTATTCGCTCAATGAGCATATTGCCGACCGAAACCTCGTTTTCGATTACCGATGCATCGGAATTCGGTAGGATTTTATCTGTTCTTGCAAGCTCTCTCAACGTACCCTCGCTTGCAAAAATTTTAAATCCGTACTTCTTTGCAAGCACCCTTAATGCACTGCAATGGTCGGTGTGCTCGTGCGTGATGAAAACCGCACCGACGTTCTGCATTTTCAGCCCGTTAGCCTCCATTGCGTTTTCAATCTGTCTGCACGACCTGCCTGCGTCAATCAGAACGCCCTCGCTTAACGTGCCTATGTAATAGCTGTTGCCCTTACTGCCGCTGAACAGCGGAACTGCTCTTGCCAAATCAATCAATCCTTATTATGCTGACTAATGTTAATTCATAAATGTAACGAGCGACGCCCCCGTCGCTCAAATCTCACAAAACAAGCTTTTCAAGCAGGAGCGACAAGGGCGTCGCTCCCTGCAATATTTTAACTGTCTTTATGTTTATTAATTTTACCACACTTTTCAGTCTTTTACAACAGCCGTCGACAGCGTGATTCCGAGCCAGACGCCGAAAATACAGCACACTGCGCTTAAGACTGCATAGCACACTGCAAGGATTTTGCTTCCGCTTACAAAGAGGTTATACGCCTCAAGCGAAAAGGTTGAAAAGGTAGTGAATCCTCCGCAAAGTCCTGTCTTTAAAAACAGCATAAGGCTGTCGTTTACATTTCGTTTTGAAGCGTAACCGACAATAAACCCGATAAGCAGTGCACCGAGGATATTTGTAACAAAGGTCAAAAGCGGAAAGCCGCCCTTATAGGGTATAAGGCTGATTGCATATCTCAGCATTGCGCCGACTGCGCCGCCGAGTCCGACAAATAAAAATCCCATACTTAATCTCCCAGTCGAGTGCCTCGACACGCAATTTGGGCTGACAGCCTGATATTATCAAAACTTCTTTGCCCAACCGTTTCGAAGCAATTTTTCGTAAAATAAAAAGCCGCTTTCAACAGAAAACGGCTTGAAATTATTTTGCTTTTTATGCGCCGAGTTCTTCCTCGTTGTCGCCTGTAAAGTAAACCTTTTTGATGTCAGCACCGAGTGACCTGAACTTTTCAACAACGTCCTCGTAGCCACGCTCAATGTACTGAATACTTGAAATTTCTGTTACTCCCTTAATCTCAAGAGCGGCTATAATCATTGCGGCGCCTGCACGCAAATCCGTAGCCTTTACGGGAGCGGCTGTAAGCGGTGCACCGCCTTCGATGATTGCAAGTCTGCCCTCTACCGAAATCTGTGCGCCCATTCTGATAAGCTCGCTTACATACTGATAGCGGTTATCCCAGACGTTTTCATTGATAATGCTTGTACCCGGAACGCTCATAAGCAGAGCGGCAAACTGCGGCTGGCAGTCTGTCGGAAAACCGGGATGCGGCATTGTCTTGATATTACAGCGCTTGAGCGGTCTTTTTGTTGCGTCAATCTTGATTGACTCGTCGTATTCCGTAATTTCAACGCCCATTTCACGAAGCTTTGCCGTAATTGAATCAAGGTGCTTCGGTGTAATATTATTAACCGTAATGCAGCCCCTTGTTGCGGCGGCGGCACACATATATGTGCCTGCTTCAATCTGGTCGGGAATAATCGAATATGTCACGCCGTGAAGGTAACCCACGCCTCGGATTTTGATAACGTCTGTACCTGCGCCCCTGATGTCAGCTCCCATTGAGTTGAGGAAGTTTGCAAGGTCAACGATATGCGGCTCTTTGGCGGCATTTTCGATGATTGTAAGGCCCTGCGCCTTGCTTGCCGCAAGCATAATGTTCATTGTTGCACCAACCGACACAACGTCAAGATAAATATGATTGCCTGCAAGAGGACCGTCACACTCAGCCTCGATAATTGCACCGTCAACAAGAGAGGTTCTTGCACCCATTGCCTCAAAACCCTTTAAGTGCTGGTCAATCGGGCGAACGCCGAAATTGCAGCCGCCAGGTAAAGCAACCTTAGCCTTGCCGTATTTGCCGAGCAAAGCACCTAAAAGATAATATGAAGCACGCATACCTCTTACCAAATCGGTAGTTGCGTTGCAGGTTTTGATGTGAGTGGGGTCTATATATAAAGATGATTTGTTTATTCTTCTTACGTTTGCACCCATCTGCTGAAGAATTCTGCTGATAAGAGAAACGTCGCTTATATTTGGAATATTTTCAATCTGACACGGTTCGTCGCAGAGGATAACTGCGGGTATTATTGCAACAGCAGCATTTTTTGCACCGCTGATGTTTACCTCGCCAAACAAAGGCTTACCGCCGGTAACTACAAATTTTTCCAATTGTTTACACTCCAATACAGTATTGTTCAGAACTTGCAATAACTAATAAGTGTAGATATTATAAAAAACAAAATGCAAATTATACATTAAAAGCATTAAAGCCACAAAATATATTACATTTTTATTAAAACACACTATCGGTTGTGGTTACGTATATGTTACGCCACAATTCTTCTACAGAAAATCATACTACAATTTTGTAGTAAAGTCAACGCAATATTAAAATTGTAACCGATTTTTGGCAAACTTGTACTCAAATTATTAATGAACTGTTACTTTTATTTGAATTATTTACAATGGCAATCAATCTTTGTTATAATTTCCGTTAAAGAAATAAACAAAACGCCATTTTTCGCATATAGAATTAACAAGTTGTAACTTATATATTCTGTATATAAAACAATATTAGGTAAGAAATTAAAAGCCACATACATATTTTGCTCCGACAAAGATAAAAAAATTAAGCATTACGAAGATTTTTTGGGTAATTTGGCGGAAAATATGCAAGCAAGATGTGCAAACAGCTTTTAGCGTGATTTATTCAGGGGTTCCTTAATTTTTCCTTGACTGATTTTAAGCTTTATTTAAGGTTTCTGATTTAAATTAATTATTGTAAAATGCAAAATCAAAAAGGAGAAATCAAATATGTACATCATTCGTAATGCAATAAAAAGTATTACACGCAACAAGCTGCGAAATATTCTTATCGGAATAATTGTGCTTGTTATTGCAGTATCTGCCTGCGTTGCTCTTTCAATCAGGCAAGCCGCAGAAACGACTAAAACAGATACGCTGAACAGTATGTCGGTTACGGGACAGATTTCGTTTGACCGCACCAAAGCAATGAAAGAAATGTCCGAGAATAATGAAAACTCCGAAAACGGATTTGACAGAGGTAAGTTCAACTTTGAAGCACTTGGAAGTACGCTTTCGCTTGATGATTATATGACCTACACCGAGGCGTTGCAGGACGGCGATTCCTACTACTATTCAGGCTCTGTTTCACTGAACGGAACGGGCGATTTACTTCCTTACGGAACGGAAGAAAGTGCTGACGAAAGCACTTCTGAAAGCACTGCTAATCAGCCTCCTGACCCTGCCGAGGGCGGTAAAGGCTCTATGGGCGGCGGTATGATGGGAAAAGGTATGGTAATGACTGCTCAGGGGGATTTCTCAATCACCGGATACTCCTCCTATGACGCTATGCTTACGCTGTTCGGTGCTGACGGAAGCTACTCCATCAGCGACGGCGAAATGTTTGATGAAACATCAGACGATATG
>CAMBNE010000080.1 GCA_945868935.1 uncultured Clostridia bacterium | reverse complement strand
CCGAAAAGCAGTCTTTGCTTAGCCGACAACAATGCGGCTGAGACGAAGATTTGTGAGCTTGAGAGCAAGGCTGAAATTCTTAAAAAGTCCTTTGAAAACGCACAAAATGTCTACATTTCCTGCGAAAAGGATATTATAGCATTAAAGGCAAGGGAGGAACAGCTTAAAAAACAGCTTGAAAGCAGTGAGAAAGTCAATGCCGAAGAAGTAACAGAAAAGAAGAATATTCTGAATTCACAAAAGCAAGCCAAAACAGAGATAAAAACAGAGGTTCTTACACGTCTTATGTCAAATCGTTCTGCGCTTGAAAACATAAAGAAAAAGACTGACGAAATCAAAATGCTTTAAAAAATTGAGTCACTTATCTGCTCGCTTAGTGACACTGCAAACGGACATATTAACGGAAAAGAAAAGATTATGCTTGAAACCTATATCCAGATGACCTATTTCGACAGAATAATCGAAAGGGCAAACACACGTTTTATGATTATGTCGGGCGGTCAGTATGAGCTTAAGCGCAGTCAGACAGCGGAAAGTCTGAGGTCAAGCGAGGGACTCAGCTTGGACGTAATCGACCACTATAACGGCACGCAGAGGAGTGTAAAATCACTTTCGGGCGGTGAGTCATTCAAGGCTTCGCTGTCGCTTGCACTCGGACTTTCAGATGAAATTCAGGCTTCGGCAGGCGGCATCAGGCTTGACTCAATGTTTGTTGACGAGGGTTTCGGTTCGCTCGACGATGAATCGCTGAATCAGGCTATGAATGCGCTGAAAGGTCTTACCGAGGGCAACCGTCTTGTGGGAATAATCTCCCACGTCAATGAGCTCAAGGAGAGAATCGACAAGCAGATAATTGTCACCAAAGACAAGCTCGGCGGCAGCAGGGTAAAGATAGTGACATAATAAATCACAAAAGCCACGAATTTTCTCGTGGCTTATTTTTTTAGTGCTATTTTTGTTTTTCTGTTCTATATTGTAATTATCTGTAGTTTAATAAAGCTTATTTATAAATAAACTATAAAATGTTTTGTCTTGCAGTACTGCAGTTTGTTGGGAATCACAGGAAATATTTTTGCCCTAAATAAATATAATAATAAAAGTTGTGTATGATATCTGCTCACTCAAAAGGGTGAACAGTGTCTTATAAATTGCTTCCGGAAAGCGAAATTTTTTAAAAAAGGTTTGACTGAATGATTACACAATTTAAAAGAGCAAAAAGATTTACAAGCATTCTGATTTGCGTCACAATGCTGATGTCCTGCTGTACGTTGTTTGCAAACAGCGTTGCGGCAGAGGAAACTGACGTTACACGTATTTCCGATTACTCAACAATGAATGAATGGAAAAATTACTTCGGGTCTGATATAAAATCTACCGAAAATGAGGGAAGTGTGTGGACAGATAAAACCGTTCTGACCGATTCATCAGCATTTGGCAGTTCGGGAATTGCTATGAACAGCAACGACGATTTCCTTGTAGCCTTGTCTGCAATTGCCTCCAATAAATCGGTAAAGGTCATTTCAAATACGCCCACCGATACAATGCTTATTCTCGACGTATCCGGCTCAATGAACGATGACGAAGGGCACAATGACCTTGCCGAAGAAATGGTAGATGCCGCAAACGACAGCATCGCAGATCTCCTTTCAAGCAACAAATACAGCCGAATAGGCGTTGTGCTCTATTCGGGAGCAAGCTCAGGAGGGTCAACTGACGACGCTGTACTTGCCCTGCCGCTTGACCGATACACCACAGCGTCAGACGGCAAATACCTCAGCTACACCGTAACAACAAGCGGTGGAAAACATCCCTACACAACCGAAACAGTGAGCATTGATTCCGACGTTAAGGTTGAAAGCACAGATGAAAAACCGAAGTCGGTAAGCAAAGAGGTTGTGGGTGCTACCTATATTCAGAAGGGCGTTATTCTCGCAATGAAGCAGTTTACTGCCAAAAGCAACACGACTACGGTTGATGACCCTGAGCTTAGCACATTACAGCGAAAGCCTGTTATGGTGCTGATGTCCGACGGCGCTCCGACTCTGGGCAGTACCGATTTTACAAAGCCGAATCAGTACAATATCGGAACAGGCAGCAGTACAAATACCGCTCTGGGCTTTGTCAGTCAGCTGAGCTCCGCATATGCCAAACAGCAGATTAAGGAAAAGTACAACAGTGATTGTCTGTTCTACACACTCGGTCTTGGTGTTGGCAGTGACAGCGTAGCTGTAAGTGTTCTCGACCCCTCAAATTCATCTAAGGAAATTAATGACCTGTGGAAGAAATACAACTCGGCTAACACAGGAGAAAAAATAACCGTTACGAGCGGTACAATGGGACAGTCATCCTATACCGTAACCAAAATTTCACAAACGCTTGAACAAAATTATGTTGACGGATATTTTAAAGTTGACTCTTCTTCAAAGGATAAAGCGGCTGACCTGAAAAAAGCATTTGCAGAAATTGTGGAAGCAATTCAGCTTAAGTCGCATTACTTCCCAACTTATGTAACTGATTCAGAAAACACTTCGGGTTACGTTACTTTCACCGACCGAATCGGTGAATATATGGAAGTAACCGATGTTAAGGGAATTTTGCTCAATAACACTCTTTATTCGGGAGCGGAGCTTGCAAAGAATTTTTCTGTCAGTAATGAAACAGCGTATGCTGTTCAGTCACAACTTGGACTCAAGGATATTGAAACGGCAAAATCACTTTTAAGCAGTGCTTATGAACACAATCAAATCAGCTACAGCAGTGACACGGAATTCAGCAACTATATCAGCTGGTATGCAAATGCTCAGGGTGAGTTCCTCGGATTCCGGTATGACGGAGCAGAGCAGTCCTTTGATGAAACACAGCCTGCATATATCGTAAAATCATACCTTTACAGCGGCAGTGTAGGTGCAGAGCAGGGCGTATCTACTTCCGATATGAGATATGCAATTGTTCAGGTAAAGGAAAGCCTTGCAAGCGGTGAGCAGACAGTCAGCTTTTCCGTTCCTGCGGCATTGCTTCCTCTTGTTTCGTACAACGTAACTCTTGATAAAAATAATGAGATTTCCGACCTCGTAATTTCGGGTGCTGAGGAGCCTGTCCGCCTTGTGTACGGAGTCGGTCTGAAAGAAGAAATCAACGAGCAGACAATCAGGGATAATGTTTCCGAAAGTTACCTCGCAAAGAACACCAACTCTGACGGCTCGGTAAACTTCTATACAAATAAGTATGAGGCTGACAACAGCACAGGCTTTGACAAGGTAAACACAATCTCCGACTTTACTCCGTCAAAGCAGAACCCAAAGTTCTACTGCCTTGAAGACTCTCCCGTTTATTCAGACGATAAGGGTACGTTGTTAAAGGGCGATATGGATTCATACGGAAAATATTATTGTGCCAGCACAGTTTACGAAAACAACGACGGCTCGGCACAGTCAAAAACCGTATACAAAGCCTTGTCAGAACAGGCACTCAAATCTGCAAAGCAGAAGGACGACGGTACGTGGTATATCCCATCGGGAACTGCAAATGTAAATCCTGACAGCAATACAGAAAAGTCCGAAAACAAAACAGGTACGCTGAAATACTCCAATGCAACTTTTGTCAATTATCGTTCAGATGAGGGATTCAGTATCTGCTCCACACTCGGCAACAACGGCAAGCTGACAATGCAAGATAAGTATGTAGAGCCGACAAGGCCAACCGAGCCGACAACAGAGCCGATTTGCACGACTGAGCCGACAAAGCCGACAACTGAGCCGATTTGCACGACAGAACCAACCGAGCCGACAACAGAGCCGATTTGCACAACCGAGCCAACCGAGCCGACAACAGAGCCGATTTGCACGACCGAGCCAATCAAGCCGACGACTGAGCCGATTTGCACGACTGAGCCAACCGAGCCGACAACGGAGCCGATTTGCACGACTAAACCTACCGAGCCGACAACGGATCCGATTTGCACAACCGAGCCAACCGAGCCGACGACAGAGCCGATTTGCACGACAGAACCAACCGAACCGACAACGGAGCCGATTTGCACGACAGAACCAACCGAGCCGACAACAGAACCGATTTGTACGACTGAGCCGACAAAGCCAACTGAGCCTACAAAGCCGACAGAGCCGATTTGTACAACCGAGCCGAGCAAACCGATAATTCCGTGTGTTCCGAGTACACCTGATGAGCCAAAGAATAACAACCATTCCGGTACATCAAATAATTGCGGAAATACCGGAACTGTAAAAACTGTCGGTGCAATTCAGACGGGCGACGACAGAAATTACTATTACCTGCTTGCATCGCTGATTGTCAGCGGAATAACGCTTTACGGTACTGTCAGCTATCGCAAAAGAAGAAAAGAAAAATAATTATTAGCTAATCAAATTGTAACATCAATATTCCAAAAACAAAAGGATATATCCGTTTCGGATATATCCTTTTGATTAATTACTATGCGTTGTCTGAAAATTAAAGCGATGCGCCGAAGTCGCTTACAACAACCTGACCGGTAAGAGCCTTTGAACTGTCTGATGCGAAAAATTCAATAATATTTGCAACATCTTCAGCCATACAGGGCTTGATTTTAAGGTCAGCGTGCTTATTCATTGCGCCCATCATACGCATATCAAGATTTTCGGGCTTCATACTCATTGTCATAGGTGTAACAATCGTACCCGGACAAATTGCGTTACAGCGAATATACTTGTCTGCAAGAAGTAAAGCAGTGTGCTTTGTAATACCGATAATTGCAGATTTTGTCGAAACATAAGCTGCACCGCCGCCGCCGTTTACGCCTGCAACAGAAGCAACGTTTACAATTGATGCGCCCTCTTTCATATATTCAAGTGCCGCACGAATACACTGCATTGTACCAATCTGATTGATTGAAACAATTTTCTGAATTTCAACGTCGTCAAATTTGTCAATAGGAGCAAGACCTGTGTCAAGAACGCCTGCATTGTTTACGAGAACGTCAATTCCGCCGAACTTGTCCACAGCGGCTTTCATAAGATTTTTACAGTCCTCGTCCTTTGAAATATCGGTGGGAACTGTGAGAACATTGCCGCCCTCTGCTTTGATTTTCTCTGCAACCTCGTCAAGCGCAGCCTGACGGCGGGCACTGATTACAACATTTGCACCGCTTTTTGCAAAAAGCATAGCAGTTGCAGCGCCTACACCCGAATTGCCGCCTGTGATGACAGCAGTCTTTCCGTTTAAGTTATTCATAAAAAAACCTCCGTTTGTTTATTTTTATTGATAAATAATTATATCACATATTTCTGCATATTTCAAGCTCGGTCCGGCTTGAGGTTGTAAAAGGTACTTTGTCAGGATTATAGATTTTTGTATTCTTCATAGAAAGCAGAAAAGGCGGTTGAGTAGAGATAATAAACTGAACTATGAAATATTTTATAGCAAATGTACTGTATATACAAGATAAATTATATTTTTCTACTATATGAATGTATTTTTACTTGGAAATAAAAAATATATAAATAAGAGAAATTAACAAAAATTATAAAATAGATTGACAAAAAATTGCATATAAGTATAATTTAATTATAAATATTTATGAATATAAACAAAAGTCAGGAATGTAATAATATGAAAAGGATTGAATTATTTTTATCAATTCACAAAAAAGTACTCGCTTTAATGATTATTTCTGCTTTGTTAATTTGCTCGGGATGCGGTGAAAATGCAAATTCGGGCAAGCTTTCAAGCTCCTCAATGCCCGATTTTCAGTATATGTTCAAGTATGACGGCGCAAGGATTCCTACGCAGA
>CAMBNE010000079.1 GCA_945868935.1 uncultured Clostridia bacterium | reverse complement strand
GTCACGAGAATGATGCTTACGGTGCATTGGTAGATAAAAAAGCCGTTTGCGAGGGATATTCAAGGGCGTTTCAGCTTTTGTGCAACAGGCTCGGAGTTGACTGCATCAGCATTACGGGTTCCGGCGACGGTGAATCTCACGCCTGGAACAATGTTAAGCTTGACGGTGAATGGTACGAGGTTGACGTGACGTGGAACGACACCGACGGAGATATGGAATTCCCGATATATGACTATTTTAATCTTCCGTCCGATAAGTTTTCCGAGTCACACAGCACTTCTCCGCTCTACAGCGAAGTATCGTTAAGTGAATATGAAAACTCTCAGTATTATCATAATGTTTTCGCTCCCGTTTGTACCGGAACTAAGTATTACTACTACAGCTACAGTTGTGTGACTGTTTATGATATATACGACAGCGATGAAGTTACAAATGCAATTGCACAGGCGGCAAAGGACGGAGAAAAATATTTTGACTTTGTAATTGACGAAAGTCTTAATTTTGATACTACTGCCGACCAAATTATTTACGACGGCTATCTTGCTCAGTGGATTGCCAATGCAAATCTTGCAAACTGGTATAATCCTAATCTTAATGAAGAGGCTCTTGTTTACAGAAGTAAAGAAGTTAATGTAATTACAGTTTTTCTTGAATATATATAAGGAGAAGGGATAAAATGAAGTACGATGTTCAGAAGTTTCAGCTGATTTCAAATGAAGAAATTGCTGAGGGTATTTTTGATATGAGGGTAAAAAACGATGAGCTTGCTTCGCTTGCAAAATGCGGTCAGTTTGCCCACGTTTATGTGCCGTCAAAAACTCTGCGCCGTCCGATTTCGGTATGCGACAGCGAAAACGGAGTGTTAAGACTTGTCTATCAGGTCAAGGGCGAGGGCACAAGACTGATGTCCGAAATGAAAGAGGGCACTGATGTTGATATTCTTGCTCCTCTCGGCAACGGCTTTAAAATTGAAAAAGGCAAGCGTTACTGCCTTATCGGCGGAGGAATCGGCGTTCCGCCTATGCTCTACACCGCAAAGCAGACTGAAAATCCGCTTGTAATAACAGGCTTTCGCAACAAGTCGCTTGTAATTTTACAGGACGATTTCAAAAAAGCAGGAGCAGAGCTTGTGCTTGCAACCGACGACGGAAGTGCAGGAGTTCACGGCTTTGTAACCGATATTCTTAAAGAAAAAATAAACGAATTTGACGAGGTTTGCGCCTGCGGCCCCACTCCTATGCTCAAGGCTGTTGCCGAAGTTTGCAAAGAAAACCACAAGCCGTGTCAGATTTCTCTTGAGGAGAGAATGGCTTGCGGAATTGGCGCCTGCCTTGTGTGCGCCGTAAAGGTAAGAAAAAACGGTGAGGAGATTATGCAGCATGTCTGCAAAAACGGCCCCGTATTCAATGCAGAGGAGGTTGTGTTTTAATGGCTGATTTATCGGTAAAAATTGCAGGAGTAGAATTTAACAATCCGCTGATTGCCGCTTCGGGCACTTTCGGCTTCGGCCGTGAATACGGTGAATTTTATCCGCTCGAAAAGCTCGGCGGAATTTCGTGCAAAGGAATCACACTCAAACGCCGTGACGGCAACCCTGTTCCCAGAGTTGCAGAAACTCCGTCGGGTATGCTCAACGCAGTCGGCTTGCAGAATCCCGGTGTTGACGTGTTCATCAAAGAGGACTTGCCTTGGCTTAAACAGCAGAACACTGTAGTAATCGCAAATATTGCCGGCAATACTCCCGAGGAATACTGCGAAATGGCTGAAAAGCTCAGCGACACCGACATTGATATGATTGAGATGAACATTTCCTGCCCCAATGTAAAGAGCGGCGGTGTTCAGTTCGGAACAAGCTGTGAGTCTGTCGGCGCAATCACCGACGCAGTGCGCAGACATTGCACAAAGCCGCTTATCGTTAAGCTAAGCCCCAACGTAACCGACATTGTTTCAATCGCAAAGTCGGCAGAATCAAGCGGCGCAGACGCAATTTCAATGATAAACACACTTACGGGAATGAGAATTGACATCAACACCCGCCGTCCCATTATCCGCAACAACACAGGCGGAATGAGCGGTCCGGCAATATTCCCCGTAGCTGTGAGAATGGTATGGCAGGTTGCAAGTGCCGTTAACATTCCGATAATCGGTATGGGCGGAATTTCAACGTGGCAGGACGCTGTTGAAATGCTGATTGCAGGTGCGTCTGCTCTGCAAATCGGAACGGTATTCTTTTCCGACCCGTACGCACCGATTAAAATTAACGAGGGTATCAACCGTTTTCTTGACGAAAACGGCTTGAAGAGCATCACTGAACTGACAGGTACTATCAAGCCTTGGTAACAGGTTCGCATAAACAATGAATATTTGACGAATAAAAGTCCATAATAATCTCTCGGAGGGATTATTATGGACTTTTGGCATGCGCTGATTACCGCACCTGTTTCACTGCTTGTTTTATTCATTCTGTCAAAGCTAATCGGCAACAAGCAGATGGCTAACCTTAATTTGTTTGACTACATCAACGGAATCACAATCGGTTCAATCGCCGCCGAAATGGCAACAAACGGCTTTGATGAATTTTTCGACTGCCTTATTGCGCTGATAATTTATGCGGCTGTAGTAATTCTGCTCTCCTACCTTTCACAGAAATCAATCGCTTTAAGGCGATTTTTTACGGGTAAAACCATAGTGCTTTACGACAGGGGCAAAATTTACAAGAAAAACCTTATGACGGCAAAAATAGATATGAACGAATTTCTTTCAATGCTGCGAAACAAGGGATATTTCTGCCTTGAAGACATTGAAACGGCTTACCTCGAGCAGAACGGTCAGCTATCGGTACTTGTCAAAAGCAACAAGAGTCCCGTCACTCCTTTTGATATGAAAATCAGAGTAAACCGCACACGCCCCGAAGTCGTTGTAATTTCGGACGGCAAGGTGTTTGAGAAAAACCTCAAAAGCACAGGCAACAACACCGACTGGCTTAACCGACAGCTCAAAATCAAGGACTTAAAGCAAAAGGATATTTTCCTTGCGGTGTGCGACGGCGACAACAACCTGAAAATCTATGAAATTTCCGACAAGCGTGACACCAACGACCCGTTTGAATAATAATCATTTTTGTCAAAAAACACGTCGTTTTTGCAAACGCTATTGACATAAATTCAATTTACTTTAAAATGAAATAACAGCAGTGTTATTAGTATCCGACAAAACAGACGGGAGTTTTTGCCGATGATTCCAACACAGGTTTTTGAAGCTTTCAGAAGCACATTTGAAAACTTTTTTGCAGACAAGGATATAAAATGGTGCGGCGGCTGTTTTGCAGGTTACAAAAACGGCCTGTTTTCCTATGTGGAATTGATTGAAACGCATAATCAGCAAGGTGAAGATATTGATATAATTTACCGTGTACTGCCCGACTTCTATGTTGACGATAATACAATCTCGGGAAGTAAAAATTGTCTGTACACTTTCAGAATGATTGCTGACAGTCTGAACATACCGGTTGACTGCGGATTGGATAATTCCGAAAGCTTTTTTGAAATATGCCTTGACATTTTAAAATCGGAGTATGACAGGCTGTTTTTCTACAGCTCTGTTGAGGACTACGCTAAGAGAATGGTTTACAACTGCAATCTGCTGATTGAATATGCAGGCAAGAACAACGAGTTTTCAAACATTTACGGTGAATTCCCGAATATGGACTTTACAAATCTTGCTTATTATTATCTCAAGCACAAGGGAAACGAGCAATGCGGCACCCTGATTATGAATCTGATAAGCGCATACAAAATTCTGCTTTATGATAAAATGAAGCACGGCAACATTGCAGAACTTAAAGAAAAGCTTAACGACGCAGAACAGCAAAAGCTTGAGAGCTTATTTGAAAATTACGGCAGGCTCACGCATTTTGCCGAGGCTATGCTCGAAAACAATATCCGCTTTTTTGCCGAAACCCAAAAAGATTTTGAGCTTAAAAGACTGCTCGGCAGAGATTACATACGTAAATTACTAAAATAATATTTCATACTGAACGGACGGCAAACACCGTCCGTTTTTGCTTTGTGTAAAACTTCTAAATCCTTGCTGAAAATCATATTATGCTAATATCGGGATAATCTGTCCCGACAGACTACAGTGTTTTTCGGTGATGCGTATGAAAAGAGCTTTGTGTGTGTTTATGGGCGTTCTGGTGATTGCAATTTCACTTATGACGCTTTTCGGCGGTCGTGACATAACCGACAGCAACTACATAAAATATGTTGAATTCAACGTTACAAAATCAGCTTTGCAGGCGGCTGTTGACCTTGATATATCATCTCAGAGCGAAAAAAACAAGCTTGATTTCATAACTCTGCTTGCCTATCTCGGAGCAAAATACGGCGGTGATTTTACAAAGTATAAGTACTCGGATATGACCGAATTTGCACAAAAGCTTTCTGACGGCGAAAGCGAAGAAAGCCTTACAAAGGATATGCAATACTATTCTTACTATAAAGAGGCTTACGGTGCGGCACTAAACGGAATGGTGGGCGCTTTTGAAGAAGAACGTGAGGACGACAGCGGCAATAAGGTTATGGAGCAGAAGTACGGTATACGCTGGTTTTCTCCGATTGCAAAGACCTTTCCCTACTCCTGCTACGATGATTTCGGAGCACTCAGGACCTATGGCTATACCCGACCTCATCTCGGTCACGATATGATGGCGGCTGTCGGAACTCCCGTAATTGCAGTTGAATCGGGAAAAGTTGAATGTATGGGCTGGAACCGCTACGGCGGCTGGAGAATCGGAATACGCTCAGACGACAGCAAGCGATACTGGTATTACGCACATCTGCGGCAAAACAGACCGTTTGCCGAAAACTTAAAAGAGGGCGATACGGTAAAGGCAGGAGATGTAATCGGCTATGTCGGAAGAACAGGCTACAGCGACACCGAAAACACAAACGGCATAACAGAAAGCCATCTGCATATTGGACTTGAGCTGGTATTTAACGAAAAGCAAAAGGAAAGCGACAACGAAATATGGATTGATGTAAGTGCAATCACGAGCATACTTGAACAGCATCAGAGCGCAGTTTTGCGCAACAGTGAAACCAAGGAATTCACAAGGCAATTTAAATACAATGAAAAATAAAAATTGCAAATAAATGTACAAAACTTAAGAAATATTGTTCTGATATTGACAAATTTTGCAAGTGGGATTATAATTATGCAGAAATATGAAAAATATTTCAATCTTATATTTATTTTGAGGAGACAGAACAATGAAAAAACTCGCATTATCTATCGTTGCAGTTCTCGTAGCAATAACAACCGTATTCGGTCTTACTGCTTGCGGAGAAACCCCCGAACAGAAGCTTAAAAGCTACATTGAATCTGATACCGTTCAGGAGCAGATCAGCTCAATGACTTCTTCATTCGAGTCAATACTCGATATCGACGTTAAGGCTGAGGGTGAAAAGTTAGTATTTGATTTTACTTACAAAACTCAGATTGATGACGCTACTCTTGAAACTGTAAAGACTCAGCTTGAAACTGCTTTTGATTCTTTAGCTTCTACATTTGAGAACATGGCTAATCAGATTAAGAAAGAAGTAGGAATTGAAAACGCAGCAGTTATTATCAACATAAACAACGCTGACGGTAAAAATATTGTAAACCTTGAATACAAGGCTACAGAATAATTTACGCAAACTCAGACGGCTGCTGAAAACGGCAGCCGTTTTTTCTTGCTTTTTTTATTGACTATAGCGATTGTATAGGATAAAATAATATAAAGTGAAATAATACTCTATCCGTTATTAATTCCGGTAAGCTAAACCAAAATTTATATTAGTTTGGAGTGTGGAGA
>CAMBNE010000078.1 GCA_945868935.1 uncultured Clostridia bacterium | reverse complement strand
TGCTCCTTGCCCCGTTGTGGGTTGTGGGCTTCGCTCTCCGTCGTCTGCTGTTCGTTCGCTTCCCTCGTCCGTCGTTCGTTCCGTCGGGTTGCTTGTCGCTCCGTCGTTCGTGTCGTCTGCTTGGTCTGCGTTGCGGTTGGTTCTGCGTTCCTGTTTCGTCGTTGTCGGCTCTGCGTTCGTCCTGCTTCGTCTGGGCTGTTCGTCCTGCCGTCGTTTCTCGTCGTTCGGGTGTCGTTTCGTTGGTTTGGGTGTGGGTTTCTCCCACACCCTGATTTTCACCTATTGACAAGCTCCGCTTGTTGATATATAATCTAAGTGTGTTCGACGAGGTGTAAAGCACTTCAATTACCTACGGCACAGGTTACGAGCCACAGAAAGGGTGTACCGCCTAACGGCGGTGCACCTTTTCTGTTTGTTACAAAAGCCATTGTAATATTAAATTGTACGCTCACAATTCGCCTAAAGCTCATTGTGGGCGTTTTTGTCGTTTCCTAATCAAAATTACCCTACAACCCTTTTTCTTCCGTTGTGGGCGAAATCCTGACCGATAACGCCCACTATCAAAAAAGAAGATGACACCGCAAGTTGTGCGGTGTGCGATATTCTGACGAGGGGACTCCAAAACAAAAAGAAGCAATTTACAAAAGGAGCTTTCAACCCCCCCCGCCCCCGAATCTTCGGGGGAGCGTGTTCTCTGAGGTGGACACGTATTCTGCGGCAAAGCGTTCCGCAGGGTGAAAAGTATGTGGGGGAATGAAAGAGAAAAGTGGACTGTCAGAATATCGCACGCCGCACAAAAAGCAAGCGTGCAAGCAAAAGAGGAAAAGCCGAGGGCATTCGGCATAGCGTGCAGGAGCACGCCACACCGAAACGGAAAACGACATCAAGCCGACCGCCGCCACTGCATTTTACGCAGTAGCGAAAATGCATTGACAGGCTCAGTCTTTTGGGCGTTCGCCCAAACTCTCATACAAAAGATAAAGCACATCAACCGACAAGCTCCGCCACACTAACCCTGAATTAAGCCACTAACAAAGCCCCTGCGAACACAGGGGCGAACAAATCAAAAAATCATATTTTGTATAATTCGGGGAAGAAGATATATAAATAAACAATAGAAAACCGATAGAAATTGCTTTTAAGAAATATCGGGTGCATCAGCAATATTTATTATAATCTCCGTTCTGCGGTATCGGATGAGTAAGTCCAAGTACATTAGGCCACAATCCGGTATCATCAATGATAAATCCCATAATCATTCCCATATGTGTGTGCAAATGTCTGAACTGCGCAAGAATCAGAGTGAATTTTGTGTATTCACAATTTTCGGGATAATCTAATAGTTCTTCATCATTTAGATTTATAATATAGTCTTTAATTTTAATTTCAATCTCTTTAAAATAATTTTCTATATCATTACGTGACAGAGTTTTATCACTAATAATGTCAAGATTATTCAGATTTTTCGAATGAATACTCGGCTCACAGTAATGCTTATCACGTGGATTAATAAACCATAAATCAAGTGAGTGTAACATATGATAAATATGCTTCCATAGCGGCATATCGCAGTATTCCTTATTCCATAAGCTGTCAGGCACACAGTCAATTACGTTTTTCACTTCCCAGAGCGCTCTTTTAGTCTGGTCTTCAATGATTTCATTTAGCTTATTCTGCTCCATTTTACCTATCCTCTATTTGTTAAATATTTAACAATCTTAAATCAATTTTATTTTTCTGCAATATTCGTCAGAAAACGTGTATTTATAAATACTGTAATACTCTTCATAAGTTACTTCACAATCATAAGTCAGAACTTCCATTTCAACACCTATAAGATTTACCTTAAACGGCATTACAGACATTCCGTTTCTGATATAAAAAGCTTTTCTGCGTTTTCGTTCTTCAAAATTATCACATTCAATTTCAGTGTTTTCAATTTCAAGTATAAATCGCTTATTTTTATATCTTTCAAAAAGCAATTTCAATGCAGTCGACCCTACGTTTTTTCCCCTGCTTTCCGGTGTAATAGCAAAATAATCGAGCAAAACCATATCGTCGTGTAAAATCATTATTGCAAAACCAAGGAAATCGTTATTATCACTCTCAATATTAATAATTTCCATTAAACCGGCATTACACCTTTCTAATATTAAATCTAAAGGCTTTCTCTCGTTCTTTGGAAAAGCAGTAAGATATAAATTTTCAATTTTATTAAGGCTATCTTCATAATTTGGATTGAGTTTCATCATAATTCATCCTTTGCTGTGATAACTTCATTATAGCAGAAAAGAAATTAAAATCAACAGAGAAAAACAGCAGACCGCAATATAAAACGGTCTGCTGTTTGCAGTAATATTATAAGAAAATGTTTTGAATTAGCAAACACCCTGTGCAATCATAGCATCTGCAACCTTTTCAAAGCCTGCGATGTTAGCGCCTACAACGTAGTTGCCTTCATAGCCGTACTTCTTAGCAGCAGCAGCGATGTTGTTATAGATATTAACCATAATGTCCTTAAGCTTAGCGTCAACCTCTTCGAATGTCCATGAAAGTCTCATTGAATTCTGGCTCATTTCGAGAGCTGATGTTGCAACGCCGCCTGCGTTAGCAGCCTTACCGGGAGCAAAGAGAAGTCCTGCATCCTGAATAAGCTTTGTAGCCTCAAGAGTTGTAGGCATATTAGCACCCTCTGCAACAGCATAGCAGCCGTTTGCGATAAGTCTTTTAGCGTCTTCCTCATTAAGCTCGTTCTGTGTTGCGCAAGGTAAAGCAACATCGCACTTAACAGACCAGTCAAACTTGCCCTCGTGGTACTCAGCGTTGGGACGATAGTTCTTGTACTCTGTAAGGCGCTGTCTTTTAACTTCCTTGATTTCTTTGATAGCGTCGAGGTCAATGCCCTCTGCATCGTAAATCCAGCCTGTTGAATCAGACATTGTTACAACCTTTGCACCGAGCTGTGTAGCCTTCTGTGTAGCATAAATAGCAACGTTGCCTGCACCTGATACGCAAACTGTTGCACCGTTGATATCCTTGCCGTTATCCTTAAGCATAGCTTCTGTAAGATAAAGGAGGCCGTAGCCTGTAGCTTCTGTTCTTGCAAGTGAGCCGCCCCAGTTAAGACCCTTACCTGTGAGAACGCCCTCGTAAACGTTCTTGATTCTCTTGTACTGACCGAACATATAACCGATTTCACGAGCACCTGTACCGATGTCACCGGCAGGAACGTCTGTGTCAGCACCGATGTGCTTACAAAGCTCTGTCATAAAGCTCTGGCAGAATGACATAACTTCGTTATCGCTCTTACCCTTGGGGTCAAAGTCAGAGCCGCCCTTACCGCCGCCGATAGGAAGACCTGTAAGAGAATTCTTGAAAATCTGTTCAAAGCCAAGGAACTTGATTACGCCGAGATTAACAGAGGGATGTAATCTCAAGCCGCCCTTGTACGGACCGATTGCGCTGTTGAACTGTACTCTGAAACCACGGTTAACCTGAACCTTACCGTTGTCGTCAACCCAGGGTACTCTGAACATTACTACTCTTTCGGGCTCTGTGATTCTTTCAAGAATTCCTGCTTCTTCGTACTTGGGATTCTGCTCAAATACGGGTTCAAGAGAAGTAAGAACCTCGGTTGCTGCCTGAATAAATTCGGGCTCATTTGCATTTTTTGCTTTCAGCTTTTCAAGCTGCTCACTTACATACGACATTGTATGTTCCTCCTTAAATTTAAATTCACAAAAAATCCTTTGTCTTTTGGTACAATGTATTAGATACATATGCATTTCCGACTTTCTTATAATACTATATTTTTTAGAATTTTGCAACAATAATTATAACTTTCTTGCAAAAATTTCCGGATTTTTTTATTTTTTTCAACTTTAATTGAATTTTCTGCAATTTTAAATAATAAAATCTCAATGATTTTTTAAAATTAAACTGCGTTTTTGATTTCATAAACAACTTTCAACATATGATTTTGTGTTTTGTATAATTAACAAAATTGATTTTAACATATATTTAAACATAAATATTAGTTGCAATCGGACATATTAACATGTTATAATTATGTTAATAATACAAATAGTAATATTTTGAGGTGCGTTTATGGACTATTACAAGAGATTAAAAGAGCTAAGAATTAAAAGCGGATACACTCAACAGCAGATTGCATTCATTCTTCACACACGTCAGGAGCAGTACAGCAAATATGAAAGCGGAAAACGTGAGCTTCCCATACGGCATCTTATTGCATTGTGTTGTCTGTATAAGGTTTCAAGCGATTATGTTCTCGGAATCGAAAAGTTTGTAAAATAGCTCTCTCCCCTTTCGAGCATAAAAAAGCGACAACATTTTGTTGCCGCTAAACTTATGTATTTTATTCTTCAATAGGTTTCTTTAGATGTTTCAAAATTATAAATGTTGTTAAGGAATAATTAAAGACAAATAAAGCGAATAACCAAATTATTATTTTAAACGTGTTTGTGTATAAAACCGATATATAGTTATTTCCCGTTAGAGCAATTGAATTTGATAAATTTGCGTTTTCGATAATTGCTTTTATATAATACGACACGTCAAATATGTTGTCATTTGGTATGTATTCTGAAGATATATAGATGCTGAAATCCGAACAGGCAAATATCACAAGAAGAATAAGTGGTATTCCTATTCCGACAAGAATAATTAAAACATATTTTTGAGGTATTGAATTAATTGACTTCAAAAAATAGTTTTCTTTAAGATTATTTTTGATTTCCGAAAAATACCTTCTGCATAGCAAATACCATATTCTTAATGCGATTATACAAAAGCCTGTATACAGACTCAAATACAGCATATGCTCAGATGTATGTATTACCTTGCTTTTTTCAGAAAAATCAACCGGATGGTATTGACTCAAATCCATTTGTTCAATGAGAGGCGCTGACGTAGAATCACTAGAATAAGCGATTGAATCAACATATAAATTTCTGTAGTTTTCTACACAAGTGTATGGTATGTAAATACGTTCTTTACCGTCCTTTGATATATCATTTATAAAGTCGGAGCTTTCATTATACACATCTGCTATTTTAAAAGTTTTATCGTTTAGCTTGAGTTCTTTGTTTTCTGCTTTTGTGTTAAAAAACAGTTTTAGTGCCAGCTTATCGCTTATTATTGCAATAGTCTCTGTTGATATTTCATCTTTGCAAATATGCATAACATCGAGATAGTTTTCGTTTACAAGTACAACGATGACAGTTTCTTCCTTTATTTTTACTTCTTCAGGCTCACAGCAAAATCCAACTCCGTTATTTGATATTCTACTAAATAACTTTTCCATATCAGCTATTGTAATAGGTTCTTTGTCGGATTTTAAATTATAATTCAGCAGAGTTGCATTCGGCAGTTGCCCTGTTAAATTAGTTGTTAAGTAAAAGAAAGACAAAATAATAATCAATAGAGGAATACCAGTCAATAGAATTTTCTTCATCACTCCCCCTCCTCGATATACACTCTGTCACCGTCAGAAATATCTTTTGAAGTCTTATACACCACCTGCATATCCGAAAAAAGAGAATCTGACGTTACTTCATAATATAAATCATCGCTGTCGCAGATATTTACCGATACACAGCTTACCGTTACGTCACCGTTTTCAAGGGTATTTATGACATACACTTCTTCCGCTGATATAACCGATGAAAGCGGTAAGAGATAATGAGTGTGCATAGTATCGGGATATTCGGAAAGACTTCCCGTCATTACGTCTGAAACTTTTACTTTTGGCAATAGCAGATTATCAATTGTTTTTGAAAAATACGTCAGAAACAGCATTACAATAAAAAATACTATCCCAAACTTTATTACTATTCTTTTGAATTTATCCT
>CAMBNE010000077.1 GCA_945868935.1 uncultured Clostridia bacterium | reverse complement strand
TGTGTTAGGCACGCCGCCAGCGTTCGTCCTGAGCCAGGATCAAACTCTCTAAAATTTGTATCTCAACACCTTTCGGCGTTCAAATCAATTTCAGAGCTTAATCGCTCATTCCGAATACTAACTTTGTATTCCGAAATACTGATGCTTTTCTTGTGTGCATCTCACTGTAATTCTTTGAGCTTTCCTCAAAGTCATTACGGGTTTCTTTCTTTCTTCGTTGTTTAATTTTCAAGGTCCTACGTACTGTTTAAGACGTTTTTACTTTGGTTTCCCTCAGTCGCATTCTCAACAGTGCAAGAGCTATTATACAACAGCGTTTTGCTTTTGTCAACCCCTTTTTTCAAGTTTTTTTAAAAACTTTTCCGAGGTTTTCTGCTGCGATGCCGTCTTTTTCAGCAACGTACGTTATTATATCAAATTCTTCTCCCTTTTGCAACCCCTTTTTGCTAATTTTTTTTGGTTTTCCTCGTATTTTACTATTGGTACATATTCTATCCACTATCTTGAAATATTTTTATAAACATAAAGTTAAGGACACGCAATTGATGTGTCCTATATAAAGTAATGTTCAATTAAAGCTCGCAATAGTTTCCGAGGAAGCTGAACTCGGGCATTTCTTCGCTTAACTGACTTATGAGGTCAATTACGTTATCGCTGTGTACACTGCCTGAAAAATCCAGATAGAACAGATACTCAAAGTCTTTGCCTTTTCTTGGGCGTGATTCAATCTTTGTAAGGTTAAGTCCAAGCGAATTGAATCTGCACAAAAGTCCGTAGAGTGAGCCCGTAACGTGCGGAAGCGAAAAGCAAAGACTGATTTTATTTGCATTTTCGGGTATACAAAGCGTTTTTGAAATGACGATGAATCGTGTTGTGTTGCCCTTATCGTCCTGCAAATGGTTGTCGAGGATTTTCAAGCCGTATTCTTCTGCCGCTTTGTAGGAACAGATTGCCGCTACGTTGAGTCTTTTTTCGTTCGCAGCTTCTCTGGCGGCAACGGCGGTATTTTCAAACGGTGTTGAATCGAAACTATGCTTTGCTATGTAATTTGCACACTGCGAAAGCGACTGCGGGTGCGACCACACCTTTTCAATATCGGAAAATTCCGACTGTTTAAGACCTGCAAGGCAATAATCAATCGGCAAATCGAGCGCTTTTACTATATAAAAACGGTGCTTTAAAATTAAATCGTAAACCGCCGAAACAGAGCCTGCGGTTGAATTTTCAACGGGCAGAACACCGTAGGTTACTTCTTCTCTGTCTACTGCGTCAAAAACATCGGCAAACGTTTTATAATTGACGGCATCACCGTTCGGGAACAGCTTGAGCGTTGCTTCGTGACCGTTTGCACCCTTTATTCCCTGATAACCAACCTTTACATTCTCAGTCTGCATTTTTGATGACGCATTTAATATGTCGGCACGGAGTTTTTTTCCGCTTCCGACTATATTGTGCTGGAGCGCTCTGGAAAGCTCCATTATATTAGAAAACAAAAGTCTTGCGTGTGAGCCGTACTCGCCGCCCTTTTCCTCTACATTATCAAGAATTTCATTCTCTCTGTTCTGATTGAGGACAGGAATGTTATTTTCCTTTTTATACAGACCGACTGCCTTTGCGCAGTCCATTCTTTTTTTAAAAAGCTCAATAAGCTCGCTGTCGATTTTATCAATTTCAACTCTGATTTCGCCTAAATCCTTCATCTGAATTATCCTTTACATTAAATTAGCAATTGCAATCGCCGTTACTGCCTCAATTACGGGAACGGCACGAGGTACTATGCAGGGGTCGTGTCTGCCGTGAACCTCAAGCTCGGCGTTTTCCTTTTTCTGCAAATCAACCGTTTTCTGCTTTTGAGCAATTGAGGGGGTCGGCTTTACTGCGGCTCTGAAAATTATAGGCATACCGTTTGTGATTCCTCCGAGGATTCCGCCGCAGTTATTTGTTTCGGTCACTACTTTTCCGTTTTCATATCTGAACGAATCGTTTGACTGAGAGCCTCTCATTCTTGAAAGCTCAAAGCCTTTGCCGAATTCGACGCCCTTAATTGCAGGAACTCCGAAAACAGCCTTTGCAATTACGCCCTCAACGCCGTCAAACATAGGCTCGCCGATTCCGGCATCAATGCCTGTTACGGCACACTCGATTGTACCGCCTATGCTGTCAAGGCTCATTCTTGCATCTTCTACTTCATTACGCATTTTTTCTTCTACGGAATTATCAATAAGTGCAAAGCTTGATGTATTAAGCCTGTCAATAAGAGTATCGTCAATGCTGACGGGATTGAACGGTTCATCGACCACATTTCCTATACTATTTATATGCGCCGCAATTTTTATGCCTTTTTGAGCAAGAATCTGTCGGCAGATTGAGCCTGCAAAGACTATCGGAGCAGTAAGTCTGCCTGAAAAATGACCGCCGCCTCGGATATCGTTAGCGCCGTTGTATTTTACAAAAGCAGTATAGTCGCTGTGACCGGGACGAGGGCAAGAAAGCAGATTGCCGTAATCGCCGCTGCGTGTGTTTGTGTTTTCTATTACAGCGCAGAGAGGTGCGCCCGTCAGAGTGTCGCCGAGCATACCCGAAAGCACCTTTGGCAAATCGCTCTCTTTGCGAGGGGTGGCGGTTTTATCCTTGCCCGGTGCACGGCGTGACATCTGAACAAGCACGCTGTCCATATCTATTTTTACTCCTGCGGGAAGTCCGTCAATTACAACGCCGATTCCGTTGCCGTGACTTTCACCGAATACCGATATTTTGATTTTTTCACCGTATGTCGAGGACATTTGCCCTTCCTCCTATGCTGTTATAATAGTTGAAAAACTCGGGGTAGCTTTTGTTTATACTTAAAGCGTCACTGCATTCAATTTCACCATCAAGTCCTGCGGCGCAAACTGCGGCTGACATTACAATTCTGTGGTCGTTGCAGCCGTCTGCACTGCCGCCCGAGAGCTTTTGTACTCCTGTTATTTCAAGTCCGTCGGAAAGTTCCTTAACATTTCCGCCGAGATTATTTATAAGATTTGCAGTTGTTTTAAGCCTGTCGCTTTCCTTTATTCGAAGTCGCTGTGCGTTGATAATTCTCGTCGTACCCTCGGCAAAGTTTGCACAAACCGCAAGAACGGGAACAAGGTCGGGAATCTGCGACGCATCTATTGTAATTGCGTGCATTTTGCCGCTTTTTACTGTAACACTTGTGTCTGTCTGCTCAACCTCTGCGCCGAATTGTGAGATAAGCTCGGCAATTTTCCTGTCGCCCTGCGCAGAATCACGATTCACGCCGTTTACCGTAATACTGCCGTTTATTGCACCGCTGACCATAAAGAAAGCTGCCTGCGACCAGTCGCCGTCTGTAGTATAGCTGCACGGCTTGTAGCTCTGGTTTCCTTTTATATGCCAGCCAAAGTCGGTTGTTTCGATTTCGACACCGAATTTTGACATAGTGTAGATTGTCATATTAATGTAGCCGACGCTCTCAATCGGAGAGGTCAGCACTATATCGCTGTCATTTTCAAGCAGAGGGAGCGCAAATAGCAAGCCTGTTATGAACTGCGAGCTTACGTTACCCGGAATTTTAAAAGTTCCGCTTTGGAGCTTTCCGCTGATTTTAAGTGGAAGTCCGCCCTCCGTTTCACATTTCACGCCGAAAACGGGAAGTAAATCGGTAAAAATTCCGATAGGGCGCTGTGGAAGTCTGCCGCTGCCGATAAATTCTGCATTTACTTCTCCGACAGCCGCAACGGGTATGAAAAATCGCAGAGTACTGCCGCTTTCGCCGCAGTCAAGGGTTGCGGTTTTGTTTGAAAAAAGCTGTGTTCCGTCAACGGTCAGAACGTTATTTTCTATATGAGTTTTCGCACCGAGAGCCTCAATACAGCCGATTGTCGCCTTGATGTCATTTGACAGTGCGACGGGTGAAACGGTGCTGACTCCCTTTGAAAGAGCCGCACATATAATTGCACGGTGAACGTCGCTTTTTGAAGGCGGAGCGGTAACAGCGCCGCTTGGTGTGAAAGGCAGATATTTTACAATTGACATAGTTTTCCTCAACTAATTAAATTAGGATTATGAGTATAGCTTTGTTACGATAACAATTAATAATTCCGAATTACGCATTACGAATTCCGAATTAATCATGCTTTTATGAAGTCTGAAAGCTCGTCGAGCTTTATTTTCTTAGTATAGCTATCGCCGATTTTATTGAGCAGGACAAGGTTTATTGAGCTGCCCGAGGTTTTCTTGTCGCCTGCGGCAGCCTGAGCCATTTCTTCAAAGCTTGCACTGTCGGTTGTGGGCAATCCGTATTTAAGGCAGAGGTCGGCAATTTTGCCTGCTGTTCCCTGCTGGGTAATTCCTGCTTTTTCGCCTGCCTTTGAAATGAGCACCATACCGATTGCAACAGCCATTCCGTGTGAAATACCCTTGAAATCGTAGATTTTTTCGATTGCGTGGCCGAGAGTGTGTCCGAAATTGAGCAGCATTCTCTCTCCTGCTTCACGCTCGTCACGGCTTACAACGTCACGCTTGATTGAAACACACGTTTCAATCACGTCCTCGATATGGTCGAGCGCATTTTCCGTTGCAAGATTTTCAAAAAATTCTGCGTCCTTTATACAACCGTACTTGATTACCTCAGCCATACCGTCACAGACGTATGCATCGGGCAGGGTGTCGAGTGTATCGGGGTCAATCAGAACGGCTATAGGCTGATGAAAAGCACCGACAAGGTTTTTGCCCTGCGGCAAATCAACACCTGTTTTCCCGCCGACTGACGAGTCAACCTGTGCAAGCAGAGAGGTGGGAAGTTGAATAAAATCAATTCCTCTTAAATATGTAGCCGCCGCAAAGCCTGCCATATCACCCGTAACTCCGCCGCCAAGGGCAAGGACAATATCCTTTCTTGTCATTCTGAAACCGGCAAGAGTGTTGTACATTTCTGCGATTGTATCAAGATTTTTCGACTCCTCGCCTGCCTTGAAAATGTGGGTTTTAACCTGAAATCCCGATTTTTCAAGCGAATTGAGCACTCTCCACTGGTAATGCGGAGCGACATTTGAGTCTGTAATTACGGTGACCTTTTCGGCAGTTGAAAGCTTGCGGATGTAATCACCGCAGTTATCAATTATTCCTCTTTCAATGAAAATATCATAGGGTTTTCCCGTTTCAACATGAACTGTTCTCATCGAATTTCTCCTTTACCCCGTTTATACGATAAATAATCTAATATAAAATAAAAATTCCGAATTACGAATTAATACTATTCACCGAGTGATTCTTTTACCTTGTGCCCCTGTTCAAGCAACCCGGTAAGCTCATCTTTATTTTCCGATTTAATTGCATTGGAAATATTAGTGATGTTCTCAACAAGAATGTCAAGCTCTTTTACAAGCGGCTCCTTGTTTTCAAGGAAAAGCTCGCTCCAGAGCTTTGAATTTATATTTGCAACACGTGACACGTCACGATAACTGCCTGCCGAAAAGCCCTTGTGGTTGAGACAGCAGGGGCTCAGCACATAGGCACACGCAAGCACGTGCGGAAGCTGAGAGGTGAACGCTATCATACGGTCGTGTTCTTCGGGAGTCGTGATTTTGATTATTCCGAAACCGATTGACTTTGCAAAATCAGCGAGCAAATCCACATACTTCTGCTCTGCACCGCAGGGAGTTATAATAAAGCTTGCGCCTTTGTAAAGCTCAGAGTCGGAAACGTCAAAGCCGTTTTTCTCCTTGCCAGCCATCGGGTGACTTCCCACAAAAACAAATCCGTATTTTTGTGCAAGTTCCTTAAGCTGTGGGCAGATTGCACTATTTATAACCGAGGCATCTGTGACAATAGCACCCTTTTATATGTAACTTCCGTTTTTCTCGATATAATCAATATCAGCCTGCGGATACATTGC
>CAMBNE010000076.1 GCA_945868935.1 uncultured Clostridia bacterium | reverse complement strand
AAGACTGTTCCCTACACTGAAATACTAAACGTCATCAATATATCAACATAAATTGGGCAAACAAACCTTTCCGTACAATACGCATTATTACAAATTCGGAGCGTAGCGACCCTCAATTCCGCATTACGCATTCCGAATTTCGCATTAAATTATAGTTTAGCTTATCAAATAAAATAAAATTTTCAGCGGACTATTAATAATCTTATTTTATCAGAAGGACTGACATTATAATGAAAAGAATTGCAAGCTTTACCGTTAATCACAACACATTGAATCCCGGAGTTTATATTTCACGAATTGACGGCGACATCACAACCTATGATATGCGTTTTGTAAAACCCAATACTCCCCCGTTTTTGCCAAACCCTGTTATGCACACCATCGAGCACCTTTTTGCAACCTATGCACGCAACAGCGAGTATGCAGACAACGTAATTTATTTTGGTCCTATGGGGTGCAGGACAGGCTTTTATTTCCTTGTAAGAAATTTAACTCATCAGCAGGCACTTGACCTTATAAAGGAAACAGTTAAAAAGTGCAGTGAGCATATCGGAGAAATTCCCGGAACAACTGCTATTGAATGCGGAAATTACAAGGAACACGACAAAAACGGTGCTGTTTCTGCTTTAAAGGAATATTACTCTTTGTTGAAAGATTATAGAATTGATAACTTAGAGTATAATTAATTTGAAGAAATATTGTGCATTTTGACAGATGTTCAGCTCGACCTTTGGTGAATTTTCTGTTAAAGGTTACGTTTTTTAATTCTCTTATTGCAAATTCGTTACAATTTGATATAATTAACTTGTTGAGTTTGTTACAAAAATGTAACGGTTAATGAGATAGGAGAAATTATTGTGAAGACAAAGTTCATTGGTTTGGAAGGTTTCAATGAAATAGAAAGTCTTTCAACAGACAAGAAAAAAGCGACGAGAAAATCTGCTCAGCCGTCTGTCGCTTACAAAACAGTACGCTTTGTAAAAAGAGCATCGGTATATCTTGCAAAATCAGCTTACAAAAAGGTTTCCGAGGTATCTGCACGTTTTATCGGCAAAACTTCAGACAGAATTGCCGCTAAAGCAGTCAAGGCTAAAAAATCACCCTCAGTTCTCGACAGATGCTATAACGAAAACAGAAACGGCTTAAAGGGTGAATTTACAAGCTCGCTTAAAGACGCTGTTTCGGGAATTTCGGTTGTGTCGGGCAGTAATAAACACGCCCACAGCGCTCCTGCAACAAGTTACCGTGCGCATACTATTCTTAAGAAAAAGGCTGTTCTTGCAGTTGTTGCCTGCGCATCGGCAATTATGCTTTCCTGCGTGACAGTGGCAAGCGCACTTGACGCTCCCGAAAACGTAACAAAGGTTATCACCTCCTCAGCTTCTGTCAAAACTGTTCCGACAGACAACAATGACAACAGCAGTGAAGATATTGCCGAAAATTCAGGCGCAGTTTTCTCTGCAACAGCAGACGAGGCAACAAGCACTCTCGGTTCAGGCGCATACGCTTCAATTACAAAATCGCTTATGAACGATAATATAGGCAACGGCTGTTCGGGACTTTACATTGACGGCAAGCTTATCGGTGCAACAAGCGAAACCGACGCACTTAACGCCGCTCTTGATAAGGTTCTTACCGATTACAAGGAGGGCTACGACGACGAAACAACAACAGAATTTGCAAATGACGTTGTTGTAAAGGGCGGAAGCTTTTCACAAGACGAGATTATGACGGTTTCCGAAATTATGAGTGCTGCCGAGGGCAAGTTCTCGATTTCACTTTCAACCGATATTGTTTACACAAGAGAAATTGACTACGAAATCAAGACAGAGTATGACGATTCACAGTCATCATCTTATAAAAAGGTCAAGACCGAAGGAAAAAGCGGCAAGGAAGAGGTTACAATCCGCACCACATTTACCGACGGTATGCAGACAGACGCTGTTGAAACCGACAGCAAGGTTATTACAAAGGCAGTTGACGAGGTTGTTGTAAGGGGCTCAAAGGACGGAATTGTTGAAGACAGCAGTTCAAGCTCAAAATCAAGCTCTTCCGGCTCAACTTCGGGCACATTCTGCTGGCCTCTCCCCTACACCCACAACATCACAAGCGAATATGAGTGGCGCTGGGGCAGAATGCACTGGGGCATTGATATTGCCGCAGGCGGAGTTTACGGACAGCCGATTGTTGCTTCTGACGGCGGAACAGTTGTTCAGGCAGGCGACAACGGCGACGGCTACGGTAACTACGTAATCATCGATCACGGCAACGGCTATAAGACTCTTTACGGTCATTGCAGTTCGGTTGCAGTATCTTACGGTCAGCACGTTTCACAGGGAGATACAATCGGATATGTAGGTTCAACGGGTAATTCAACAGGACCTCATCTCCATTTTGAAATCATCTATAATTCAAACAAGCTCAATCCTTTGCAGTTTGTATCATAAGTCGAGTGCTTAAACAAATCAAATATATTATTACAGCGGTGCTTAAATCA
This sequence comes from uncultured Clostridia bacterium, assembly GCA_945868935.1. GTDB lineage: Bacteria > Bacillota > Clostridia > Oscillospirales > Acutalibacteraceae > Ruminococcoides. The sequence goes on along the minus strand of CAMBNE010000076.1, from coordinate 3,416 downwards.
AGCGCCGCTGTTTTTTTATTTTTAGTTCTGATTATTTCTTTAACTCCGCTTTGAATTCAGGTTTATTTAAGAAGCTAAACCATAATTTATTTAAATGCGGAATTCGGAATGCGTAATTCGGAATTAAGGTCGAGTGGATAGATTGCGATAATTCAAAAGTATAGTGCCCGAATTTATTTATATGCGGCTTTGCCGCAGGCGTGAATTTTATATTTTTTACAAATGTAAGGGACGGTCTTGACCGTTCCGATTACCCATAGGTTAGCTGTAATCCTACGGAACAGTCAAGACTGTTCCCTACACTGAAATGCTAAACGTCACCAATATATCGACATAAATTCATCAAACAAACCTTTCCATACAACACGCACTATTACAAATTCGGAGCGTAGCGACCATTAACTCCACTCTCCACACTCCAAACTCCACACTCGACAAATTATGGTTTTGCTTATTAATAATGATAACCGGATTTGTTTTATCTATTTGCATATTTTTAAATGCAATTTTAATGTGTTTTTATATTTATTTACATATTTTATGGACTTTTTTGCTTTGATATGATAAAATTATTATAATCTAAAATGAAAAGAGGTTAAAATATGAACATAAACCAACAGCAAAACTCAGAAAACAAAAATGCTGTTTTTGTTGCAAATCCCGTTGTAAGACAGCTCAACAAGGTTGAGGAAAGGGCAAAAAAAGGCGAAGGCGCTACATACGCAGGAATAACAATAAAAACGGTCTTTTTCCTGCTTATGACGGTTGTAGGCGTTGCAGGCTACTACCTTGCACACCTCTACTATTTCAGCACGCTTGAACAGCTGAACCTGATTTCCGAAGACGGTCTTGTGGTTACATACACAGCAAACGAATTGATTTTTGTCGGAATTGCACTGCTGATAACACTTATTTTCCCGTTTCTCGCGGTATTTTTAAAGAAAACAATTCCCGTAACGGGCACAATTTATTCCGTATCGCAGGGCTTTTTGCTCGGCTGGACAATTCACAGATGCCTTCAGGGCTTTGAGCACCTTGCACTTGAGGCACTTGTAATCACCCTTATCATTGTTGCTGTTATGGCAATCCTCTACGCAACACGCATTGTAAGGGTTACAGGCAAATTCAGGGTTGTTATGACCACACTTTTTGCAACGGTCATTCTGTCGTCAATTGCAGGCTTTATTCTGTACTTCATTCCTGCAACGTCAGGCTTTATAACTGCATTTTTTGACAATCCGCTGTTTTCAATCGGCTTTTCTGTTATAGGAATCATCATTGCAACGCTCTTTTTGCTCACTGATTTCGACACAATTGAGAAAACCGTTGAAAACAATCTGCCCAAAAAGTATGAATGGAGCGCCGCTTTCGGTCTTGCGTTCACAGTGATCTGGATTTATCTGAAGGTTCTCGATTTACTTCTCACACTTAGCAAAAACAAGTGATATTGTTATACGTTTCATACCCTATACTGATAATTATAGCTACGTAGGGACACGGCGAGCCGTGTCCTCAAAAAATTGCAATGCAATTTTTGTGAACGGGACGTCTGGGAAGCCGTCCCCTACGCATATATTTGTTGTTACCTAACGGGCAGCCACACAGGGCTGCCCCTACAATTATATCTATAAAACTAAATTTAAAACAAAGCAAAACAGACCGTCTCCCGACGGTCTGTTTTGCGATTGTGTGTTTTATGAAAATGAATGTTCAATGTGAGCATTTCATTTTTATATATTATACTATTTTTTCGACCTTATTTCAAGTGCACACAGGCGGATTTGTCTTTTCTCAACAGGCAAAATGACAATATGCACAATAATTCAAATGATGTTTTGTGTATTATTTTTTCAACAAGTACTTAAAAAACACTTTTTGAGCTTGTTTTATTTTCATCCACCTGACAAATGATACAAAAATGATGCAATAATTTATCCGAAAATTATTGCTCCGCCTGAGCTTTTATCGGGGCTATTTTGCTTTTTCCGATAAACTTCATCATCACAAGCGCAATCAGAAACGCTGCAAGCTCTCCGACAGGGAATGCAATCCAGATAAGCGTTTCAGCATTCGCAAAGCAGGTAAACACTGCGGCAAGCGGCAACGGAACGACAATCAGCCTTATCAGCGAAAGCACAAGCGAGCTTACGCCACAGCCGAGTGCCTGAAAAATTCCCTGATATGCAATATTTGCACCGACAAAAATGTAACCGAGCGTAATTATTCTGACAGCCAGAATCGCAAGCTCTCTTGTTCTGTCCGAGAGTGAGAAAATTCCGAGAATCTGATTTGCAAACACCTGCAACAGAACTGCTCCCAGAAACATTATGATAAGCGTGTAAATCATTCCGTACCTTATTCCCTGATTAATGCGCTTTTTGCTCCTCATTCCGTAGTTGAACGCTATTATCGGAATCATTGCGTTGTTCATTCCGAATGCGGCAAAGAACACGAACTGTTGGATTTTGTAGTAAATTCCGTAAGCAGTTACCGCCTCGGTTGAAACGTTTGCAAAGATTACGTTCACGCCGTATGTGAGGAACGACATAAGCGCCTGCATAAGAATTGCAGGAACACCTACACGGTAAATCTGACCGATGATATTAAGCTGAGGTTTTACGTACTTTACATTTGCGCTGAAATCCTTTGAATTGCAGACGTAATGGAAAATTGCGTCAAGTGCAAATGACACGAACTGACCGATAATTGTTGCATATGCGGCACCGTTAATTCCCATTTCGGGCAATCCGCACCAACCGAAAATCATAATCGGGTCAAGGATTATATTTGTCAGCGCACCTGCAATCTGAGCAATGGTAGACTGCATTGTTTTGCCTGTAGCCTGCAAAAGCTTTTCGTAGGTGATGTACATACTCACGCCGAACGAGCCGATAGTGCAAATTCTGAGATATGATGTTGCCATTGAAATAATCTGCTGATTGTCCGTCTGTGAGCCGATATATGCGTCAACTCCGAAAATTCCGAACAGCAAAAACACTACATACATACAAAGTCCGAGAAATATTGAGTTGCCTGCAATTTTACTGCATTTTTCACTGTCGCCCTCACCCAGACTTCTTGACAGAATTGCGTTGATACCAACGCCTGTTCCGACTCCGATTGCTATCATAAGCATCTGAACGGGAAATGCGAGCGTAAGCGCATTTACCGCTAAATCGCCCATATGCTGGACTTCGGCAGTATCGGGCATACAGCTTACAAAGTAGCTGTCTACGATGTTATACACCGCCTGAAGCGCCATTGAAACAATCATTGGCAAGCCCATAGAAAGCATAAGCTTTTTGATATCGGCAGTACCCATCTTGTTCATTTGTCTTGTTTCCTCTACAATGTTCTTCATTTTTACCTCCTGTAGGGCGTTACTGCACCCAATTCGGGCAGACAGATTGATATTT
>CAMBNE010000075.1 GCA_945868935.1 uncultured Clostridia bacterium | reverse complement strand
TAACGCCTATGCTCTGGCAGCGTGATAAGGTGTGCGAGGTGTTTCAGACAATCCCTATGGAACAGGAAAACGATTGATAACGATTATGACAATTTTTGTCAGATTGTAGCGTAGTTTACAATCTTTGGTGATATATTGTGCAATAATACATAAAGAAATAAATGATTACACACGTTTCCTTTATTTTCGTAAGGACACGGCACGCCGTGTCCCTACGTCAGCGTTGCGCTCAATTATCATTTCTGATTTGACAACTATTCTTATTAACGCAGTACTACAATGAATATATGTGTACAAAATAATTCTAAAGGAGAAATATAGATATGGCAGACTATAAAATTACATTGCTCAAGGGCGACGGAATCGGTCCCGAAATTGTAAATCAGGCTGTAAAGGTACTTGATAAGGCAGGCGAGAAATTCGGCTTTACCGTTGAGTACGACGAGGCTCTTCTCGGCGGCTGTGCAATTGACGCTACAGGCGTTCCGCTTCCCGACGAAACAGTTGCAAAATGCAAGGCTTCCGACAGCGTAATCCTCGGTGCAGTCGGCGGTCCTAAGTGGGACTCTCTACCGGGCAACAACCGTCCCGAGGCAGGACTTCTCGGAATCAGAGGAGCACTCGGACTTTTTGCAAATCTCCGTCCCTCAGTTATCTTCGGACCTTTAAAGAGCGCTTCTCCCATTAAAGACGAAATAATTGGGGGCAATCTCGACATTATGATTGTCCGTGAGCTTACAGGCGGTATCTATTTCGGTGAAAGAGGCAGAAAAGAAGTTGACGGTCAGCCTGCCGCTTGGGATACAGAAATGTACACCGTAGCCGAGGTTGAAAGAATCGCAAGAGTTGCCTTTGACCTTGCTATGAAGAGAAATAAAAAGCTCACAAGCATTGACAAGGCTAACGTGCTCGAGTCCTCACGCCTCTGGAGAGAAACCGTAATCAGGGTTTCAAAGGAATATCCCGAGGTTGAGCTTAATCATATGTACGTTGACAACTGCGCTATGCAGCTCGTCAGAAATCCCCGTCAGTTCGACGTTATCGTAACCTCAAATATCTTTGGCGACATTCTCTCCGACGAGGCTTCGATGATTGCCGGCTCAATCGGTATGCTCGCTTCTGCAAGCCTTTCGGGAGGCAAGCTCGGACTTTACGAGCCTATTCACGGCTCAGCTCCCGATATTGCAGGACAGGGTATTGCAAATCCGCTTGCAACAATTCTGTCGGTTGCTATGATGCTCCGCTACTCTCTCGACAGACCGCAGGCGGCTGACGCAATTGAAAACGCAGTTGCTAAGGTACTTGAAACTTACCGCACACCGGATATTTACGAAGATGGTATGACTAAGGTCGGCTGCGAGGAAATGGGCGACCTCGTTTGCCAAATGCTTTAATCGGGTGATAAAATGCAGTATTTTGATATGCATTCTCACATTCTGCCAAACTTCGACGACGGAGCAAGGACGGTGGACGACAGCCTTGAATTGCTTGATTGTCTGAAAAATCAGAATGTTTCAAACGTCTGCTTTACGCCGCATTTCTACACAAATGAAATGAGCGTTGAACGTTTTATTGAAAAGCGCAGAGCAGCATATGAGGATTTTTTGCCTTATAAGCCTGTTAATATGAACATCGTCCTCGGTGCAGAAGTTTACGTTTCAAAATTTTTGTTTAACAGCGACGATTTGTCGGGGCTTACCTATGGAAAGTCACGCTATATTCTTACGGAATTCAGCTACAGCTCTTCGTTTTCGAACAAGTCTATGCAACAGCTTAATATGCTGATTGAGAATCACAGGTTGATTCCCGTACTTCCCCATGTTGAGCGCTACGATATTCTGATTAGCGACACGGAAGCTTTGCAGGAACTGAGGGATATGGGTGTAGTAATTCAGACGAACATAGGCAGATACGCCAAAAAAGCCCCTCTGCTAAAACGCAGAAAGTTGTTGAAACTGATAGGCGAGGGAATGATTGACATTCTCGGAACCGACGCACATTCTATGACTCACAACACTCCCGAGGTGTATGCGCAGGCCGTCGAAATGATTGCCGACAAATGCGGTCAGAGGACGGTAAGAAAAATGATGCAGAACGCAGAAAAAATCTTCACAGCCGCACTCGGCGAGCCGTTAAGCGCAGAATATTCCGAATAAAAAGTAATAACATAATTTTTATTGTCACTTAAACAGGCAAATCACAATATATCAATTCATAAATCGGGTAACAGTGGTTTAAATCATTGTTACCCGATTTTTTTTGACAAACATTTGACTAACATTTTTGCGAAAAAGTGCGGATATTTGCGGTTATTTGCGGTATTTTTGCAAAGCAAAAACCGCACCGAAAGCACCCTAAAATGGCTTTCCAATGCGGTTTGCTTGTGTTGTCTTTTGAGAAAAATGTCAGTGCTGACGCGAAAAATTGACTGTAAAAAAGTGAAACGCCCCGAACGCAATCTGCGTGTCGAGGCACTCGACTGGAGCTGAAGAAGGGACTTGAACCCTCGACCTACTGATTACGAATTGAGTTATTTATATTTTGTGAGCTTTTGCTAACTTTAATAAATGGCTTTCTAATGCGGTTTTTGAGCAATCAATTTTTGTGTTTCAAAGTGAACACTTGCTGTTTATTGTAGAAATAAACGGCAAATAAACGGCAACTTTATTTTGTCTGATATGGGGTAATCGTGAGCTTGTGAAAGGCGTGCTTGCGTTGCCGCTGATACTTATTTTTTATAACAGGCAACAAGGCAATATGCTTTCGCTCGTTTTTGAGCTAAAGTATTTCTCTTTTGAATACATACGCTCTGTTTGCGCTTTAAAGGGGCATAGCAGGGAGAAGCACACAATGCATATACTTTCATTACTTCCGCAGATTGACCGCAAATATACAGCACAGGGGGCAGTAAAGGCAATAGAAACGTGCTTGCAGTACATAATGCAGTATTTAGTATTTTTTAGTATTTCACAATTGAAAATAAGGTATTTTTGTGAATACGCCGTCCGTTATCGGCAGGCAATTAACAAAATAACAGCATTTTTGTTAATTCAAGCTATAAGCAAGTTACAGGCAAGTTACAAGCAAGTTAAATTTATAAGCGGTGTTTATTCCTCGATTTTCAAAACAACGCCTTGTTTCGCTTGTATGGCGTTTTATTCCGTAAATGTGAAATTACACTACTGAACAATAAAAACGCTACAGTGGGCAATTCTCGGCTCGTATGGGGCGTTTGTGCTTTATTCTGATATGTGCAGCGGAATATATAAGCCTTGCATTGCCGCTGAACCGTTCCATATTCAGCAGGACAAAGAAAAAGCAAGCCTATATTTCAAGACTTGCCGATAATTATTTATTCCGTTGTGCTTGCCTTGTCACGCTCCATTTTTTCATCAATAGCCTTGTTTATAAAACCGTTCAGGCTTTCACCTCGGTTTTCTGCGTGGAGCTTGATTTTGTCTTTTTTACCCTTTGGCATTCGCAATTGAAAATTATCGTAATTATTCTTCATATATTTTGCAACTGCTTTTTGTTGTGCCTTACTGGCTGGCATTATTGAACACCTCCTGCCGATACGGATAATTCGTATAATTCGTGAGGTGCAATGTCCTGACCATCCTCCCATTCAACGGTTGTTCCGCAAGGGTGAACAGTCCTGAAGATTTCTTCGTCTATAAGCTCGCCGTACCAATCGCCCTTGATATACGGCTTCACATCAAATATTTTACGCTCGCCCGTTATATACTCAATAAGCAGTTTATAATCATTCAGCGGCGTAACTGAAATTACTTTCGGCTGTAGCATTGTATCAACTCCTTATATGCACAGTACGCCCACACAGCTTTTGTGTGGGTTTGTTTTTACTGCAACGGTGGGATTTTAAAGAACTTCTGACCCTCTGAAAGAAGTTTCCAGTTAGCTTCCAAATCCTCTTTGTGTATTTCCATCCACGCTTCAATCAGCTTCATTTTATTTCGTGGCATTTCACCCTCAAGAATTTCACCGTCAAGAGCTATTACGATTTCATCGCCCTGATACTCGGCGTGAATGTGCGGTTTGTTATGCTTGCCGCCTTTCTCATTATACATTCTAATGATAATACCGTAAAATATGCATATTGCAGGCATTATATCAACTCCTTACTGTACTTATTATATCATATATTTATATTGCATTCAATATACATTTTGCACATATATTGCATTCGATATTTGTTTATTATTACTCTTGATATATTGCATTCGATATAGTATAATATAATCACAGAGTTAAGGAAAGGGGCGTTACAGATGAAACGCACAATGCACAGCAAGGTTATGACAATAGCAAACAGACTTGTAAAGCAGGGTTACAACAGAGCTAATGCAATGGTAAAAGCGTGGGTGCTTGTCAAGCTCCCGAACATCTGCACAAAGGTTGCAGGCGTGACCTACGGCAAACGTCAGCAGGCTATTGAGCACCTTACACATTACCGCCCCGAAAACATCAGAATAAGCCTTTACCGGGACAACGCAAACGCATATGACCGCAACGCAGTTGCAGTTATAGCAACCGTAAAGGGCAAAGGCTCTTACACAATGGGTTATCTTCCGAAAGCTCTGGCGGCGTTCATAGCTCCGCTTATGGACGCAGGGCGTACAATCACAAGCCGCCTTTCAGGTATCAGGGGAACAAATGAGCCGTACTTAAATTACGGACTTGGAATAGAGGTGAGAATATAAACAACATAAAGCATTGCGAAAAAGAAAACGCTCTTGCAACAGCCGACCAAAGCAACGCAAGAGCCAACCGCAACACATATCGGAGCGGATAAGTATATTATAGCTTTTCTGCTCCGAAAATGCAAGCACGGAACACAAAGACCGTTTAACACAGGGTGCATAAATGCAACGCCGCTGTATTACCGCCATATCGTGCTTAAGCACGGTAGTAATGCGGCGGCAATATAAATTACATAACAGAAAGGACAGCAGAAAATGGATAGAATTCAAGAAATGGACAGGTTTGTACAAGCAGAGCTTTCAAAACTCAATATACCGCAATCAGACTTTGACGGAATGGCAAAGGTTGTTTGTAACTTCAACAAAGAGTATTCCCAACTCAAAGAAGAAAATCATAGCGTATTTTTAATTTTACTTTTAACCGCCGCATATAATGCAGGGCGTGAAAGCGTGGCGGCATTATGAATACTAAAATATTACCGCCGTCAGATTTTAACGCAAAGCCGTTATTGATTTTTTTAGAGCAACAAGCGCAGACAAAAGAAACATTGCGTATATTAGGACATCAAGGCGTTTGCGTAAATAAAATACAAAATTTACTTTGCAAATTGCAGGAGCAGAACGCTCCCGAATGGCTTATATATTGTCACCTGTTTAACTACGGTTATATAGAGGGCAAAAGAGCAGAACGCAGAAAAAGCAAGCACATTACAAAATAAAGAAACAGCAGCGGCATTACAACCGCTGTTTTCTTTTTAGTGGGTTACTTTTGTTACCATACTTTTTAGGGACTCCGAAAACTCCGAATGTTTTAGGGGCGGTAAAATGGTAAATAACGCTTCTATTCATCTTCGGTTAGCTGTGTCAAAATATCATCAAGTTTTGACTGCTCTGCGGCTATTGTGCCGTTCACGTTTATGTTGTCGCTCGGCTTAAATCCTGTGCGGTCAAGAATATCCTTTGCGGCTGAAAATCTCACGTTGTCGCTTTCAGACTGCAACAGATTTTCCATTGTTTTAACAGCCTTTGGCGCAAGCGTTTGAACACACACACGCAACTGCTTTGAAAGCTCGGAGGAAAATTCTTCGTCTTTCTTCCAATTGCATATTGTCTGCTCGCTGATTTTAAGCTCCCTTGCAATCTGCGCTTGCGTATAGCTCCCACAAACAAGCATTTCTATGCACTTTTTCTGCTTCGG
>CAMBNE010000074.1 GCA_945868935.1 uncultured Clostridia bacterium | reverse complement strand
CCGTCACCGCTTGTATGGAGAAAATACAAGGAGCTGAAAACGAAAAAATATAAATCTGAAATCACCTATGCGAATTTCAGGGAAAAAACCTACGGATACCACAGCGCAAATCTTACGCTGAGATTTGCAAACGGCAAAAAAAGCATTGAAAACACAAAAACCGATTATATGCTCAAGAGCTTTTTTGACGGCATATGCTCACGTCCGTCCTGCTACGAGTGCTCTTTCAGAAAAGTTGACAGGGTTTCGGATCTGACGGTTTTTGACTGCTGGAACATCACAAGGTATGTTCCGACGCTTGCCGACGACGACAAGGGCTATACGGCTGTAATTGTTCAGAGTGAAAAGGGCAGGCAGATGCTTAAAAATGTCAGCGAAAAACTGATTATGCACAAAGCCGACGTTGATACGCTGATAAAAAATGACGGCTTTATGGCTGTTAATAATCCATATAAGCACCCAAAAAAAGACGAGTATTTTAAAATGCTTTCAAACGGAGCAGAGCTTGACAAGGTGGTTCAGACCTTTGTACCCATAAAGCTGAGCCGTCAGCTTCTTGGCAAAACAAGAGGGATTCTTTACAGGCTGGGACTGCTCAATCGGCTGAAAAAGTCGAGTGCCTCGACACGCAATTCGGGCAGATAAGTTGATATTATCAAGCCTTTTTTGCCCGACCGTTTCGGAGCGGTTTCCTATAAAATAATTTAAATAAACCTGAGGAGAAGATAAATGACTTATCCTAAGATTTCGGTTATTGTACCCGTATATAATCTGGAAAAATACATAGAAGCTACCGTTGACAGCATCATAAACCAAACTTATAATAATATTGAGATTATTCTTGTTGATGACGGCTCAACCGACAGCAGTCCTCAGATTTGCGACAGGCTTGAGAAGCTTTATCCCTCTGTAAGAACAATTCATCAGGAAAATCTGGGTGTGTCTGCCGCAAGAAATACGGGAATGAAAGCCGCAAGTGGAGAATTCATCGGCTTTTGCGACGGTGACGACATCATTGACAAGGATATGTACGAGTTTTTGTATAATCAAATTGTCGAGAATAATTCCGACATTTCTCTTTGCGAGGTAAGGCTTGTTATGCCGGACGGCAATATCAGAAATATTGCTACGGGAGAACACAAGGTATGGAACAGTCCGCCTGAATTTCTGATTGACTTCTTTTCGGGTGAAGTCAAAATGAGCGTTGATACAAAGCTTTTCAAGCGAAAAATATGCGAAAACATTGAATTTCCCGTAAATTACAAAACTAACGAGGACAAGTATTTTTGCTTTCTTGCCGCACTTAACGCCGACAGAATATCAAGCAAGGACGACGCTAAGTATTCCTATTACCGCAGGCAGGGCTCTTCGTCAATAACAGAGTTTTCAGAAAAGTACTTTGACTGCATTTATCTTGCCGATAAAATGATTGAAACCGTAAACAGACTTTATCCCGAGCTTAAGGACCACGCTGAATGTAACAAGCTGGCTACGGTTCTGAGAATTTACAAGCTTATGTACACTCGGGGAGGGCTTGGAAAATTCAAAAAAGAAGAAAAGGCAATGATTGACTATACAAAGTCCTTCGACAAAAAAACAGCAAAAAAGCTTCTTTCAAAGAAAAACTACATCAGATACAAAGCTCTTTGCACAAGTAAGAGGTTGTTTCTGTTTATGACTAAATTTTTCGATAAGTATTAACACTAATACCGTAATACACTAATTGGAATGGTGAAAAATCTGAGATATGAGATATATTGATACTTCAAAAATTACGATTAAGAAAATACTTTATTCCTTACTTATTGTAATGATACCGATAATATGCGTCGGCGGTGCGTCATTTTTTCCGTATATTCTCCGTCTGCCGCTTATTTATGCTACTGCAATCCTCTTTTTAGCTTCGTTTGTTTTTTCTGATTTGAAAATCAAGCTCAACTTTCCTTCAATATGCTTTCTGCTATTGGTATCATACATAGGAATATCTGTTTTTTTCTCTATCGACTCAAAAACAACGATTAGCCTGTTGCTTATTTATTTATCCTGTGCAACGCTGTTGTTTCTTGATTTACCTGAAAACATAACACACAAAATTATATCTGTAATTTATGTAATCTGTATAGTAATTGCTTTTTCAATAGTAATAAGCGTTTTTATAAAAAATTGTATGAACACCTACTTCTGGTTCATTGTAAATCCGAGCAGGTCTGCTGCGGTTACTTCCGCAATCAACAAAGAGCTTGCTATAGGCTCTTATTCGGGATTTGCACGTGAAAAAGCTGAGGCGGCGTACATTATGAATGTTGGAATAGCGATTTCTTTTGCAAAATACTTCTCAAAATCAAAATTTGAAAAATATCAGTTATTTTTCACTTTAGTCCTTTTCGCTGCACTCATTCTTACAGGAAAACGTACGTTTTTTACTATTCCTATTATCTGTTTTCTTGTATTGATTTTAATTTCCAAGGTGAAAAGCAAAGCTATAAAATTTATCTGCATTGCGCTTATTTTCGTATTTTGCGTTTTCATAATTATGATGTTTTTCCCTAATATGGCAAACATATTCAACCGATTTATGGATTCTGAAAGTATGGAAACAATGGGTAACCGAAACGTAATATGGAAATATATGTTCCTGATGATTTCAAAATACTGGGCGTTCGGTGCAGGCTTTGGCTCCTTCAACGAATTTGCCTATAAGAACGGCTTGCGTGTATATAACGGAAAATGGGAATACAACGCCCACAATTCTTACATTCAGTTCCTCGGTGAGCTGGGTATTGTCGGTACAATTCTTTTAGGACTGTTCATCATCTCAGCATTATACATTACAATTATGCTTATCAGAAAAGAGGAACGAAGCAGCCGACTTGAATTGCTCTATTTTTCTCTGTATATTCAGATTATGGTTGCAGTATATTCTGTAACGGGCAATCCGCTTTACACAAAGCAGATTCTGTTTATATGGCTGTTTTCTATAGGATTAGTGCTGACTGTAAGAAACCGCTCTACTGTTAACGTAAAAAAATTATCTGTCAGGGAGTCTTATAATTATGGATAAAAAAGTCGGAATAGTAACTTTTCACCGTGCATTAAGCTACGGCGCTAACCTACAGGCTTACGCACTTCAGAACTTCTTGTTCAAGCTCGGTATTGACAATGAAATCATTGACTACAGATGTCAATATATGATAGACCACTATCAAAAAACATTTCGCAAATCGAACAGCAATGCTGTTAAACGCTTTGTCTGGAATATAAGAACAGCAAAGTCAGTTAAGCAAAAGAAAATACATACAACGAATTTTGTTGACAAGTACCTTAAGCTGAGCAAGCCCTATGACAGCGAGAATATAAACAGCGTCAACGAGCTTTACAGAGCGTTCATCACAGGAAGCGATCAGGTGTGGAGTCCGACCTGCGTCGGCTTTGACCCTGTGTATTTTCTCACCTTTGCCGATTCCGAAAAGAAGTTTTCATATGCGGCAAGCATAGCCGTTAATTCCATTCCCGATAAATTCAAGTCAGAGTACAAAAACAGACTTTGTGATTTTTCGGGCATTTCTCTGCGTGAACAAACGGGAGCTGACCTTGTAAGTGAATTGACGGGCAAAAAAACACAAGTAAACATCGACCCGTCAATGCTCCTTACCGTAAGTGACTGGGACAAAATCTGTTCGGACGCTCCGTATAAAGAACCCTACATTCTGCTGTTTACCGTTCCGAAGCCAAAAAATCTTGTCAACTATGCGTTGAAGCTTGCACAGGAGAAAAATTGCAGAATTTTATGGCTCAACAGCTTTGGAAAAAAATATAATTCCGACAGAATAGAATATCTTTCTCCTGTTGATATTACCGAATTTATCGGACTTATTAAAAACGCCGAATATGTATGCACTAACTCGTTTCACGGCAATGCTTTTTCGCTTCTTTACCACAAGAATTTTGTTGTTGAAACCGATACAGCTGCAAAAAAGAATGTTCGCTCGGAAGATTTAATGCTCAAGCTCAACCTTAAAGCCCGGATTTTATCTACGGATAACGCCCCCGATATTAACGACGACACAGACTGGGATTATGTTGACAGAAAGCTTGACAGTTTCCGTGAAGAGTCAAAAAAATACCTTATTGAAATTTAGGAAATGATTTTATGAGTAAAACAAATTCTTCGGGAAAGCAGATGTCAATCAACGTAATTGCGTCGCTGGTTTCATTTTTCGTGACTATGGGCATCAACTTTTTCCTTACGCCCTACCTTGTTTCCTCACTTGGAACAGAGTCATACGGTTTTATCGGACTGGCAAACAACTTCGTTCAATATGCTACAATTGTCACCTCGGCACTTAACTCTATGTCGGGACGGTTTATTTCTATTGCCTACCACCGAAACGACAAGGAAAAAGCGTCACGCATTTTCAGCTCGGTTTTAGTTGCCGACCTTGTAATCGCTTTTGTTATGCTGATTGTTACGGCAATTATAACATTGTACATTGACGTCATTTTAAATGTTCCCGAGCATCTTATTACCGACGTTAAAATTACGTTTGCCATCACCTTCCTTACATTCGTAATCAGCGTAGTTACTGCTATTTTTACAACAGCTACGTATGTAAAAAACAGAATTGATATTAATTCTATCAGAGATATCATATCAAATCTGCTCAAGGTTGCTGTGGTTGTCGGGTTATTTGTAATTCTGCCTGCAAAGCTCTACTTCCTGGCTATTGCAACACTTGCACGAGGCGTATTCCTCTTGCTTACAAACATAACGGTCAAAAAAAGAATCCTTCCCGACGTCAAAATCGATGTCAGAAAGTTTGAATTTGGTCTTGTAAAGGTGCTGATTGCGGCAGGCATCTGGATGTCTTTGGCTCAGCTCAGCACAGTTTTGCTTTCAGGCCTTGACCTGCTGATATGCAATCTTACAATCGGCGCCGCTGTTATGGGCATTTTTTCCATAGCAAAAACAATTCCGATGAGCTTTGCATCGCTCATATCAATGTTAGCAACCACTTTTGCTCCTCACTACACTATCTTATATGCAAAAAAGAATATCAAAGAGCTAATCAATGAAATCAATTTCACTTCAAAAATTCTGAGCCTTATCCTGACCGTACCCATCGCAGGATTTATCGTTTTCGGCTTTGATTTTTACACCTTGTGGCAGCCTACAAAGACCCCCGACGAAATAATGATGATACAGATATTGTCGATACTTACCTGTATTCAGTATTTATTTACCGCCCATACCCAGTGCCTTACAATGCTTAATTCCGTATGCAACAAGATGAAAGTTCCCGTACTGGTAGCACTTGCAATCGGAGTTATCAGTACAGGCAGTGTGCTGGTAATTCTCAATTTCTTTGATTTGGGAACATATGGCGTTTACATAATCGCAGGAGTAAGCTCTTTGCTTATGAGTTTAAGAGCAATAATCTTTATTCCGATATATTCTGCGTATCTGCTCAAGCAGAAGAAAACCACTTTCTATCCGACAATGTTAAGAGGTTGGCTGACTTTTGCGGTAGTTTTTGTTTTGTTTATGGCTATCGGCAGTTTTGTTACAATTAACTCGTGGTTATCTCTTATTGCAGTATGTATCCCCGTCGGTATTCTCGGCTACATAATCAGTATTCCGCTTTTGTTTAATAAAAAGGAGCTTTCAAAGTTTAAGTCCAAATTAATCAAAAGATAAACGATAATTTAATTTACAATTAAAAATTAACAATTGAGGGTCGCTACGCTCCGAATTTGTAATAGTGTGTGTTGTTTGGAGAGGTTTGGTTTTCTCGGGGTAATAGATATATCGGCAACGTTTTGGGACGTGTAGGAACCCGTCCCCTACGGATATAGAGGAAACGTTTGTTTTTAGTCGTAGGGACACGGCGTGCCGTGTCCGCAGTGGCAATCAAACTTTACCGATTA
>CAMBNE010000073.1 GCA_945868935.1 uncultured Clostridia bacterium | reverse complement strand
CAAAGGTGTATGAGGGATGTATGCCTGTTGAGGTTATGGCTCAGCGTGGCGAGGGTACCCTGCGCTTCGGACCGATGAAGCCTGTAGGACTTGTAAATCCGAGAACAGGGCACAGACCTTGGGCAGTGTTGCAGCTCAGAAAGGAAAACTCCGAGGGTACAATGTATAATCTCGTCGGTTTTCAGACTAATCTGAAATTTCCCGAGCAAAAAAGGGTGTTTTCTCTCATTCCTGCACTCCATAAAGCGGATTTTGTGCGTTACGGTGTAATGCACAGGAATACTTTTATCTGTTCGCCAAAGGTACTCAACTCTGATTATTCTGTAAAAGAAAATAACAGGTTGTTTTTTGCCGGTCAGATAACAGGCGTTGAGGGTTATATGGAGTCAGCCGCTTCGGGAATTATCGCAGGAATCAATGCTTGCAGGCGACTTTTAGATAAGCCTTCGCTTGTTTTGCCTCGTGAAACGATGATTGGCTCATTAACTGCATATATTTCTGACCCTACTGTTACAAAATTTCAGCCTATGGGTGCTAATTTCGGTGTCCTTCCTGAGCTTGAAAACAGACCGAGAGATAAAAAAGAGCGTGGAGCCGCATATTCAAAACGTGCTCTTGACGCAATTGATAAATATATAGAAGAAAATATTGAGGACTAATATGAAAATTATTGTTGACGCATTCGGCGGAGATAACGCTCCGCTTGAAATTATCAAAGGCTGTGCTGATTCTGTTGCTGAATTCGGCATAAATATTATCCTGACGGGTAAGGAAGAAACAATCAGAAATACTGCAAAAGAAAATAATATTTCTCTAAATGGCATTGAAATTGCAAACTGCGAAGAAGTTATCACAATGGAAGATGCTGCCGATGCAGTTCTGAAAACTAAAAAGGACAGCTCAATGGCTGTCGGTTTAAAGCTTTTAAACGAGGATAAAGGACAGGCTTTTATCAGTGCAGGCAACAGCGGTGCGCTATGTATGGGAGCTACCCTCGGAATAAGAAGAATCAAAGGTATCAAACGCCCTGCTTTTGCGCCTGTTCTGCCGAATGAAAAGGGATTCTTTATGCTTATGGACGGTGGAGCTAATATCGACTGCCGCCCCGAAATGCTCTACCAGTTTGCGCTTATGGGTTCGGTTTATATGGAAAAAGTTATGAATGTTAATAAACCCCGAATCGGACTTGCAAATGTCGGAACAGAGGAGCACAAGGGCAACGAGCTTTACCGTAATACATACGAGCTTTTAAAGAACAGCAATCTTAATTTTATCGGCAATGTTGAGGGCAGAGATATTCCGAAAGGTGTGTGCGACGTTGTCGTATGCGACGGCTTTACGGGTAACCTGATACTCAAAACCTATGAAGGCGTTGCAATAACGCTTATGAAGCAGATTAAACATATGTTTGCTGACAGCACAAAGGGCAAGCTTGCAGCAGCTCTTGTGATGAAAGATTTAAAATTTATGAAAAAGCATTTTGATTATAATGCCTACGGCGGCGCACCGATTCTCGGAACGTCAAAGCCTGTTTTCAAGGCTCACGGTGATTCAAAGGCAGTTACAATCAAGAACGCAATCAAGCTTTCAATAGACTATGACAACGCAAAAGCTATTGAAGAAATTTCATCTGCACTTTAAATTTCAGGAGTATAAAAATGACTGATTTACAGAATAAAATCGGATATCAATTTAAAAATCCTGCTTTGCTCAATGAGGCGCTTACTCACTCGTCTTATGCAAACGAGCACAAGTCACAGCACATAAAATATAATGAAAGACTTGAATTCCTCGGTGACTCTGTGCTTTCAATTGTTGTGTCAGACTATATTTATAAAAATTGTCCCGAGCTTCCCGAGGGTGAGCTTACAAAACTCCGTGCGTCTTTGGTTTGTGAAAAATCACTCTATGAGTTTGCTAAAAAAATCGACCTCGGAAAGTATCTTATTTTAAGCAAGGGTGAAAGAAACAACGGCGGTGCTGACCGTCCGTCAATTCTTTCCGATGCATTTGAGGCTTTAATTGCAGCTATTTACATTGACGGCGGACTTGCTCCCGCATCAAAGCATATTCTTAATTTCGTAATACCTGCAATTAAGAATTCAAAGAAAAAGAAGATTAATGATTACAAAACCACCTTGCAGGAGATTATTCAGAAAAATCCCGGTGAAAAGCTTGAATATGTTCTTGTAAAGGAAAGCGGCCCTGACCATAACAAGCACTTTGTTGTTGAAGTGCATTTAAACAGCAATGTTATCGGAAAGGGCGGCGGCAGAAGTAAAAAAGAAGCTGAACAGCAGGCGGCTCGTGAGGCTTTGGAGCTGATGGGATATTAAGCACAGTAATATTTCAATTTTCATTCCGCACAACGGTTGTCCTCATCAGTGCAGCTTTTGTAATCAGAAAAATATCACAGGGCAGTCGTATCAGCCAACAAAAGAGGATGTAAAAAACATTCTTGAAAAAGCAGTAAATGACTTAGGGGATAAAGCACAGAATGCCGAAATTGCATTTTTCGGCGGCAGTTTTACGGCTATAGACAGAGATTATATGATAACCTTGCTTGAAGCCGCAAAGCCCTATACAAAGATATTTACGGGTATAAGAATTTCCACCCGTCCCGATTATATTGATGAAGAAGTGCTTGATATTCTTAAAAAATATAATGTCACTTCAATTGAGCTTGGCGCACAGTCAATGGATGATTTTGTCCTAAAAGCAAACAATAGGGGACATAACAGTGATGATGTTATTAGAGCGTCAAGGCTGATAAAGAGTTACGGTTTCTCACTCGGACTCCAGATGATGACAGGACTTTATACTTCAACATATGATAAAGATATTTATACTGCAAAGAAGTTTATCGAACTAAATCCCGATACAGTACGGATTTATCCGACTGTTATTATGAAAGAAACAGAGCTTGCAAATCTTTATCTTTCAGGAGATTTTGTACCGTACACGCTTGAGCAATCGGTAGATTTATGTTCAAAGCTTATTCTTATGTTTGAAAAGGCTGATATAAAAATAATAAGGCTTGGATTACACTATTCAGACAGTTTAGTCAAAAACAGCCTTGGCAACAACTATCACCCTGCGTTTAAGGAACTTTGTGAAAACAGAATTTTTTATAATTCATTTATTGAAAAAACAAATTCTGTTGATAAATCAAAAACATTCACTGTTTACATAAATGAAAAATCACTTTCAAAGTTTTACGGTCAGAAGAAATGCAATCTAAATTGCTTTACAGAAATGGGTTACACCTTAGAAATCAAGTTTGACAACACACTCGGAAAATACGATTTATACATAAAATAGGGGTATTTTAATGCGTTTAAAATCATTGGAAGTACAGGGATTCAAGACGTTTCCCGACAAAACTAAATTATCCTTTGAACAGGGAATTACGTCGGTTGTAGGTCCTAACGGTTCGGGAAAAAGCAACATAAGCGACGCTATACGCTGGGTACTCGGTGAGCAGTCGCCTAAAAGCCTGCGCTGTTCCAAGATGGAGGACGTTGTATTCAACGGTACCGACAAACGCAAAAGGCAGGGTTATGCCGAGGTTACGCTCAATATTGATAACTCTGATAGATTTCTTGATTTTAACGGCGATGATATTGCAGTAACAAGACGTTACTACAGAAGCGGTGAGAGTGAATACCTTATCAATAAAGCGGCTGTAAGACTTAAAGATATTAACGAGCTGTTTATGGATACAGGTTTAGGCCGTGACGGTTACTCTATGATCGGACAGGGTAAAATTGACAGCATCGTTTCCTCAAAAAGTGAAGAACGCCGTGAAATTTTTGAAGAAGCTGCAGGAATTTCACGCTACAGATACAGAAAAATTGAAGCAGAGCGTAAACTTAAAAGCACAGAGGATAACCTGTTAAGACTTCGTGACATTGTTACAGAGCTTGAAGAACGTGTTGAGCCGCTCAGAAAGCAATCTGAAAAGGCACAGCAGTTCCTGACCTACTCGGAAGAAAAAAGAGGACTTGAAATTGCGCTTTGGCTGTTAACATTAGATAAATCACAGGAAAGTATTAAACAGCAGGACGAAAAAATCTCAATTGCGAGAGCTCAGTACGAAGAAGCCGAGCAGGTATTGCAAAATATTCAGACAGAAACAGAAGAAATCTACTCCAGAAACGGCTTACTGTCTGCTGAAATTGAAAATATAAGAAATGAAATTTCTCAAAAGGAAGCTGAAATTTCGCAAAAGAAGTCGCTTATTTCTGTAGCCGAGAACGATATTCTCCACAGTAACGAAAATATCGACAGAATAAATAATGAGATTGCTCAGGCTGAACAAAGTGCAGACAGTCTTGAAAAAACCATTTCGGAAAAGCAGGAAAGAATCGCTGTTCTTGATTCCGAAATTATTGAAAAGCAGAAAAAATACAGTGAAATTTCCGAACAACTTAATGTTATTAATCTTGATTCAAGTAAAAGCGGTGATTTGTTGCAGGAGGTAACTGCTGAGCTTTCTATGCTTACTTCGCAGTCCGCCGACGCAAGAGTAATTGATATGACTTCCGAGAGTACGATTTCCGAACTTAGCACAAGAATCAATACTCTTGAAGCTTCAAAAGCTGAAAAGACTTCGCAGATTAAAGAGCTTGAAGAAATTTTCAAGGCTTATAATGAAGATTTGGCAGAAACTAACGAAGAAATTAATTCGCTGAAAAACTCAATTGATGGTTTAGAGCTTAAATTATCATCTAAAGAAAAGAAGAGAAATGAATATAAATCCGAGAGCGAAAGGCTTTCGCTTGACGTAAAAGAGCATCTGCGCAAAATCTCTTTCCTTGAAAATCTTGAGCGCAACCTCGAGGGCTTTTCAAAGAGCGTAAAGGTTGTAGTAAACGCTTCCAAAAGCGGTAAGCTTAACGGTATTTGCGGACCTGTTTCAAGAGTTATTTCCGTTCCGTCAAAGTATGGTGTTGCAATTGAAACTGCACTTGGTGCGGCTATGCAGAATATTGTTGTAAATACCGATGAAAACGCTAAGCAGGCTATCCGCTATCTGAAATCAACCGACGGCGGCAGAGCTACCTTTTTGCCGCTTAATACAATTAAAAGCCGTGAACTGCGTGAAAACGGACTTGATGACTGTTACGGCTTTGTGGGAATTGCAAGTGAGCTTTGTTCTTGTGAAGAAAAATACAATAATATTCTCGGTTCGTTACTTGGTAAAATTGTAATTGCCGAAGATTTGAACAGTGCAACCTCAATTGCAAAAAAATATTCTTATAGATTTAAGGTAGTAACTCTTGACGGTCAGGTGGTAAACGCCGGCGGCTCTCTGACAGGCGGTTCGCTTAACAGAAATACAGGACTGCTCAGCCGTGCTTCCGAAATTGAACAGCTTAAAAAGCTTACTGATGATTTACAGAATAAAGCAAAAGCCGCTTTGAATATGTGTGAACAGGTAAGCAGAGAGTATTCTTCAATCGAAGCCGAGCTGCTCGGTACAAGAGCTGATTTATCAAATAAACAGCAGGAATTTGTACGTTTAGAAGCAGAAAAACGTGCTTGTGAAACTGAGCTAAATAATGCAAAGGTTGTAATTGATAATTCTGATAACGAAATAAAAGACTGCAAGAGCAGAATTGAAAAGTTAAAAGAGAGCGGTGCTCAGGCTAAAAAACAGCTTGCCGAGCTTAATTTAAAAATTGCTAAGGCAGAAGAAAAGGTTAACGCCGTAACAGGCAGCAGAGCAGAGCTTACTGAAAAACGAGAAGAACTCACAACACTTTTGCAGAATATCCGCCTTGAAATAGTAACGGCACAAAAGGATATCGACGCTTTAAATTCCGAAATTGTCTTTGCACAAAATACAGGAACTGACCATGAAGAAAAGAAAGCCGAGTTATTAAAACAGATTGAAAGCATCAAAACCTCTGTTAGCGATACTCAAAAGCATAT
>CAMBNE010000072.1 GCA_945868935.1 uncultured Clostridia bacterium | reverse complement strand
ACAGTAATTTACTGCTCGGGTGCATCTCACAGAGAGCTTGGCGTTAAGGGCGAAAAAGAGCTTTTAGGGCGTGGAGTCGGCTACTGCGCAGTATGCGACGGCTTTTTCTACCGCAATAAAACCGTTGTTGTAGTCGGCGGAGGAAATACCGCCGTAACCGACGCACTCTATCTTTCAAAAATCTGCAAAAAGGTAATTTTAGTTCACAGACGTGACAGCCTGCGTGCCGAGAAAATCCTTGTCGAAAGGCTCAAAAACGCCGAAAATGTTGAAATTATGTTCAACAGCGAGGTGTCGGAAATCCTCGGTGAAAAAAGCGCAGACGGCGTTGTGCTCAAAAGCGGAGAAAAAATTGACTGCGACGGAGTGTTTATTGCAGTCGGAATCGTTCCGAGGAGCAACACCGTAAAAGACCTTGCAGAGCTTGACAAATCAGGCTATATTGTCGCTGACGAAAGCGGAAAAACGTCACTTGACGGACTTTATGCGGCAGGCGACGTGCGCACAAAGGAGCTGAGGCAGATTATCACAGCCTGCTCCGACGGTGCAAACTGCGTTGACAGCGTAAATAAATTTCTGGATTCTTTATAATATGAAAAACAACACGATACTCAAAAATTCTGCTTTTGCCTGCGCTGCGGCGGTGTTCTGTACGCTTTTGTGGGGAACTGCGTTTCCTTTTATAAAGCTCGGATATTCTACCTTTAAGATTTCCGACGGCGACCTCGGCACAAAAAGCCTCCTCGCAGGCATTCGCTTTCTCCTTGCAGGAATTATGGTCTACATTTTTCTCTGCATTTCACAAAAACGGCTCGCCGTTTTACATAAAAACGATTTTGCAAAGGTCTTTGCCCTCGGTCTTACGCAGACGTCAATGCAGTATATTTTCACCTACGTCGGCATAGGCTTTACAAGCGGCACGAACACTTCAATTATCACCTCGTGCGCTTCGTTCATTACGGTTCTCTGCGCTCCGCTGTTCTTCAAAAGCGACAGGCTCAGCTTTCTTAAAATTCTCGGCTGTATTCTCGGCTTTTCGGGAGTAATCGCAATCAACGGATTCGGCGGTCTTTCGCTTGACACGCTTTTCGGCGACATCCTGATTTTTATGTCTACGCTCTGCGCCGCAGGCGGCAACATCATTTCAAAAAAGCTTGCAAAGGGCAGAAATCCCGTTGAGCTTACTGCGTTTCAGCTCATTTTCGGCGGACTTCTGCTGACGGTAATCGGAGTTATCCTCGGCGGAAAGCTTGACTTCGGCAACATTAACGGTATGCTGATTCTGCTCTGGCTGTCGGTTGTGTCGGCGGTTGCCTTTACAATCTGGACGGCGCTTCTGAAGTACCATCCGGCAAGCAAAATCACGATTTTCAATCTGCTTGTTCCGATTTTCGGAACGGTGCTGTCGGGGCTTATGCTCGGCGAAAATATTTTCAGGTTTGAAACGCTCATTTCACTTATTCTGATTTCACTCGGCATTGCCGCTGTAAATATAAATATAAAGGCGAAAAACAAAAATGGAAAAGCTTAAAATTAAAGGCGTAATCTCCGATATGGACGGCGTAATTCTCGACACGGAAAAGCTTTACGTGCGTTTCTGGTGCGAGGCGGCTAACTTTTACGGACACCCTATGGAAAAGCGCCACGCCCTCGGGATTCGCTCAATGAACAAAAAATTTGCGTCCGTCAAGCTGAAAGGCTGGTTCGGCGAAGATTTTGACTACGACGCCGTGCGCAACAAGCGCATTGAGCTTATGGAAAAATACATAGAAGAAAACGGGATTGAGGCAAAGGACGGCGCAGAATTTCTGCTGTCGTACCTCAAAGAAAACGGCTACAGGGTTGCGCTTGCGACTGCAACGCCGTTTGACAGGGCAAAAAGCTACCTTGAAAGGCTTGGCTTGTTCAAATATTTTGACGAGATTGTCTGCTCGTCAATGGTGGAAAACGGCAAGCCCGAGCCTGACATTTACCTGCTTGCCGCCCAAAAGCTCGGTTTAGAGCCGCAGGAGTGCATTGCGCTTGAGGACTCGCAGAACGGAATAAAATCGGCAAACTCGGCAGGGTGCAAAACCGTTATGGTGCCCGACCTTGACGGTCCGAGCGATGAAATCAAGCCGCTTTTGTACGACGTTGCAGACGGACTAAAGGACGTTGTAAATATAATTCGGAATGCGTAATTCGGAATTCGGAATTATATTTTTATAGACAAATCAACACTGTCGTAGGGACACGGCGTGCCGTGTCCGCACATAAATTGCAACGCAATTTATGTGTATCGGGACGTCTGGGAAGCGTCCCCTACGGAAAGGTTTCTTTGTTACTATAATGATGATATAGTCGGTAAAGTTTCATAGTTACTGTGGACACGGAGTTAGTGTCCCTACGACTTAAATGAAACGTTTGTATTTAATTTCGTAGGGGACGGGTTCCTACACGTCCCGAAACGTTACCGATATATGACGTTTAGTTGTATCTTGCGTCAGACTTAGAAAAATGTATGACTCCCGAGATACCGAGCTATAATTTACAACCGACTTATATAACGGACTAAAAAAGGAGAGAGATAAAATGGAATTACTTAATCAGATTGCCGAAAATATCGACGAGTTCCTCTGGGGCGTGCCGATGATTCTGATTTTGCTCGGAACTCATATTTTTATGACGGTACGGACAAAATTCATTCAGCGCAAAACGCTCAAGGCTATCAAGCTTTCGGTAACAAAGGACCCCGACGTTGACGGCGACATCAGCCCGTTTCAGGCGCTTACGACTGCACTTGCCTCAACAATCGGAACAGGCAACATCATCGGCGTAGGTACTGCTATCGCACTCGGCGGTGCAGGGGCTGTTCTGTGGTGCTGGCTTACGGGCGTTTTCGGAATTGCAACAAAGTACGCCGAGTCGCTTATCGCCGTAAAATACCGTGTCAAGACAAAGGACGGCAAAATGCAGGGCGGCGCAATGTACGCAATCGAGCGTGGTCTTCACCCGACAATCGGCGGCAAAAAGCGCAGTATGAAGTGGCTTGCAATCCTCTTTGCAGTCTTTGCGGCTCTGGCTTCGTTCGGTATCGGCTGCGGCGTTCAGACAAACGCAATTTCAAGCATTATGGACAGCACTTTCAATCCCGACGGAAACCTCGTTTTAAATCTTTTCGGCAGTGAGGTTTCAACCGTTGCTCTCATTTCGGGAATTATCGTTGCAATCTGCGTTGCACTCGTAATTTTCGGCGGCATCAAGGCGATTTCAAAGGTGTGCGAAAAGCTTGTGCCGTTTATGGCTGTTATGTACGTTGTCGGCTGTGTAATTATCCTTATTATGAACAGCGACGTTCTGTGGCAGACTATCTGCACAATCGTAGGCTCTGCCTTCTCCCCAGCCGCTGTCGGCGGCGGTCTTGTCGGCTCGGGCGTTATGCTTGCGGCTCGCTACGGCGTTGCAAGAGGTCTTTTCAGCAACGAATCGGGTATGGGCTCTGCTCCGATTGTAGCCTCTGCCGCTCAGTCGAGAAACCCCGTAAGGCAGGCTATGATTTCGGCAACGGGCACTTTCTGGGACACCGTTGTTGTGTGCCTTATGACAGGTCTTGTAATCGTCAGCTCCTGCATCAAGAATCCGCAGATTGACACCGTAAGCGTTGAGGGCGGCAAGCTCACCTCGGCGGCTTTTGCTCAGATTCCCGTTATCGGCACTCCGATTCTCGTTGTGGGAATTGTCCTGTTTGCGTTTTCAACAATTCTCGGCTGGTCTTACTACGGTGAAAGATGCATTGAATACCTCTTCGGCAGAAAAGGCGTTCTGCCCTACAAGCTGATTTTCGTTGCAGTTCTGCTTATCACTCCGATAACTGCGCTCGACCTTGTGTGGACAATGTCCGACATTTTCAACGCACTTATGGCTCTGCCGAACATCGTTGCAGTTATTGCTCTCTCCCCCGTTATCGTCAAGGAAACGAACTACTACCTCTACGGCAAAAGACTTGATGAATTTGACAAAACCCCGATTCCCGTTGTGGATAAATAATTTTAATACATATGCCGCCCGAACAAAGCAAACTGTTCGGGCGGTTTGTATTTTTAGGTTGCATTTGCAAAATTTGGTGATATAATAGTTATAGCTTTAACTATAAAATTCGGGCGACCACGCAGGGTCGCCCCTACTGAGCAGATTTAACAATTGTAATTTTATCACTGTAGGGGCAGCCCTATGTGGCTGCCCGATAAGCAAATTGTATCTAAGTTATATAATAGTAATTAGACAATATCCAACTTATACAATCGACTTAAAAGGACTTACTATGAAAAAATTTATCGAGTATTTTACCGACGAGCATCTTGCGCTTTTGCGCAATCAACTGCTTTTTTCGGGACTGAGCGACCACGAAATTTTTATGTTCATTCAGTATTCACAGCCTTTTTACGCAAGCATCAAGGACGGTCAATCAATACGTATTGCAGGCGAATACAGTCATATGACGGGTGCAATGATTTCGGGCAGCGCACACCTTTACACTGTTGACTATGAGGGAAACAAAACGCTTTTAAAATCAATCGGCAGTGCAGACAGCGGGACGATTTACTCAATGTTTGACTACTACAATTCGCTTTTGGAGCTTACTGCAAACGAGGACAGCGAGCTGATTTTGATTCCGCCCGAAAAGATTTTTATTGCGGAAGATAAGCTTGCGATAATTCAGCAGAAAATTGTTGTGAATATGATGGCGTCACAGCGTCAGGCGTTTCTTGACCTTTCGGAACATCTTTCGTGCCTGTCGCAGAGGAACATCAGGGATAAGATTTTAAAATTCTTGAAAATTCACTGCGAACGTGAGCACTCCTACAGCTTTACCGTTCCGTTTTCACGTGAGGAGCTTGCAAACTACCTTGCGGTTGACAGGGCTTCGCTTTCACGCTCGCTCGGTGAGCTGAAAATCGAGGGTGTACTTGACTTTCGTAAAAACAGGTTTACAATATTAAAAACAAACATATTCAAGTATGAATAAAGGCGGCAGATTATGGAGTTTCAAAACAAGAAAACAGCTTTAATTCTTGAAGGCGGCGCACTCAGGAGCTTTTTCACCTGCGGCGTGCTCGACTATTTTATGGAAAAGGACATTTACTTTCCGTGTGTGTGCGGTGTTTCGGCAGGCTCGCTGTGCGCAATCAGCTACCTTTCAAGGCAAATCGGACGAACGGCTGAGGTAAATCTGAAATTTGTCAACGACAAGCGGTATATGAGCCTGCACAGCCTGATTAAAGACAAGATGATTTTTAATTTTGATTTCCTTTTCGGCGAAATCAGCCACGACCTTGTGCCGCTCGACTACGACGCTTTTTACAACAGCACAGAGGAATTTTATGCCTTTGTCACCGACTGCGAATCAGGCAAAAGCGTTGCCTGCGAAAAGGGCAAATGCAGTGATATTCTGAAGGCTTGCAGAGCGTCAAGCAGTATGCCTGTTCTGTCAAAAATCGTTGAGCTTGACGGTCACAAGTACCTCGACGGCGGAACTGCCAACCCGATTCCGTTTGAATGGGCGATTGAAAACGGCTATGAAAAAATCGTGCTTGTGCTGACAAGGGACATTGATTACCGCAAAAAGCCGCTTTCGGGAATGTTAAAGAGGGTTTACGAGAAAAAATATTCACAGTATCCCGAGCTTTTAAAGACAATCTACAACATTCCCGAACACTACAACAGCCTTGCAGAGCAGATTGTAAAGCTTGAAAACGAGGGCAGATTATTTGTTATCCGTCCCGACGAGCCTGTCAGGGTAAAGCGAACGGAAAAGGACACAAAAAAGCTTGAGGAGCTTTACGCAGTCGGCAGACGTGTTGCGGAAAACAGGATTGACTATATGGCGGAATACCTGTTAAATTAAAAATTATGGTTATCTCTTTTAGTACGCTAAACCATAATTTATTTAAATGCGGAATTCGGAATGCGGAATTCGGAATTAAG